>NZ_JBMGQR010000068.1:0-22794 GCF_049059935.1 Solicola agrisoli
GCCCCAGGATCAGTCCAAAAGTGGGGCCATACCCACCGCCGGCCCGAGGACGACGGCGCCGGCCGCGACGCCGTCCTCGCTGCCCGTCCCCCAGCCGTGCAGGTGTCCCACCCACGACGCGGCGGACGTGCCGGTGCCCCACCCACCACCTCGACCCCGAACGTGGTGGGTGGGCCACCGCCGAGGGTGGCTGGGGCACCTGGCGGTGGGTACGGCCCCAGGATCAGCCCGAACGTGGGGCCATACCCACCGCCGGCCCGAGGACGACAGCGCCGGCCGCGACGCCGTCCTCGCTGCGCCCTCGTCACAGGAGCGGGGAACGCCGACGGCCCCGCTCCAGGAGGGAGCGGGGCCGTCGAAGAGGCAACCGTCAGGCCTTCGGGGCGTCACCCTCGTCGTCGGAGTCGGAGGACTCGTCGGCGCCCGCCTCGGCCGGGGCGGTGAGGCCGTGCGCGGTCGACTCGTCGCTCGCCGAGCCCTTGGCATCGATCTCGACGTCGTGCTCGGCCGCGACCTCGGCGTCGGACGCGTCGGGTGCGCCGGTGGACGGTTCGTCGAGGTCGGCGACGTCGGAGGAGTCCGGCGTCGGAGCGTCGGTCGCGGTGGCCGCGGCGGCGGCGCCGACGGCGGTGTGGTCGGTGACGGAGTCGTCATCGGCCGCGTCGGCCGCGGTGGGCTCGGCGTCGGTGGCCTGGACGGGGTCGACGGCCGGGTCCTCGGGTGCGCGCTTGACCGAGGCGAGGAGCATCTGCGCGACGTCGAGCACCTCGACCTCCTCGCGTGCCTCGCCCTTGGACTGCTGCAGCGTGAGGCCGTCGGACAGCATGACGCGGCAGAAGGGGCAGCCGACGGCGATCTGGTCGGCGCCGGTGGCGACGGCCTCGGTGGTGCGGTTGACGTTGATCCGCTCGCCGATGTTCTCCTCCATCCACATGCGTGCGCCGCCGGCGCCGCAGCAGAAGGACTTCTCGGAGTTGCGGGGCATCTCGGCGAAGGTGGTGCCGGGGATGACGCCGAGCAGCTCGCGCGGGGGCTCGTAGACCTGGTTGTGACGGCCGAGGAAGCAGGGGTCGTGGTACGTGATGGTCTTGCCGGTCTCGGCCGCGTTCGGGCCGGGCGCGACGGGGGAGAGCCTGCCGTCGCGGACGAGGCGGTTGAGCAGCTGGGTGTGGTGGACGACCTCGAGCTGCGTGCCGAACTCCCCGTACTCGTTCTTCAGGGTGTTGAAGCAGTGCGCGCAGGTGGCGACGACCTTCGTGGCCTTGGTCTCCTTGAGCACCTCGGCGTTCTGCATCGCGAGCATCGAGAAGACGAACTCGTTGCCGGCGCGGCGTGCGGGGTCGCCGGTGCAGGTCTCGCCGTCACCGAGGACGGCGAACTCGACGCCGGCCATGTGGAGCAGCTCGGCGACGGCCTGCGTGGTCTTCTTCGCGCGGTCCTCGTAGGCGCCGGCGCAGCCGACCCAGAACAGGTACTCGACCTCGGTGAGGTCCTCGATGTCGGCGCCGACCTGCTTGACCTCGAAGTCCAGGCCCTTGGTCCAGTCCAGCCGCGCGTTCGGCGACATGTTCCAGGGGTTGCCCTTGTTCTCCAGGCCCTTGAACAGCTGGTTCAGCTCGGCGGGGAAGTTGGACTCCACCAGCACCTGGTAGCGGCGCATGTCGACGATGTGGTCGACGTGCTCGATGTCGACCGGGCACTGCTGGACGCACGCGCCGCAGTTGGTGCACGACCACAGGACGTCGGGGTCGATCACGCCGAACAGGTCCTCGGACCCGATCAGCGGGCGCTCCATCTCCTTGGTCATGGTGTCGGAGTGCTCGACCTCGACGCCGTCGGCCGCGGCGCGCTCGGCCTGGATGCCGGGTGCCTTGGCGTAGGCGTGGTCGCGCAGGCCCATCATCAGCAGCTTCGGCGACAGCGGCTTCTCGGTGTTCCACGCGGGGCACTGGGACTGGCAGCGGCCGCACTCGGTGCAGGTGGTGAAGTCGAGCAGGCCCTTCCAGGAGAAGTCCTCGACCTTGCCGACGCCCAGCGGCGCGTCCTCGTCGAGCTCCTCGATGTTCTCGAAGTCCAGCGGCTTGCCGTCGACCATGATCGGACGCAGTCCGCCGAGCGCCGTCGAGCCGTCGGACTCGCGCTTGAACCAGATGTTGAACCACGCGGTGAACCGGTGCCACGCCACGCCCATGGTGATGTTGCGGGCGATGACGATCAGCCACGTCATCGAGATGACGATCTTGACCATCGCGACGGCGAAGGTGATGTTCTCCAGCGTCGTCAGCGACAGGCCGGACCACAGGTCGCCCAGGAAGAACGTGGTGGGGAAGTGGAGGACCGTGCCCTCGTCGGCCGCCTCGGGGTGGCCGGCCAGGTACTCGGCGTTGTTGAGCATCGCGTACTCGACCGTGCGCAGGACGATGCCGCACAGCACGACCGCGAGGATCACGGTCTCGACGAAGTAGGCCTGCCAGAACGTCGAGCCGAAGAAGCGCGACGAGCGGCCCTTGCTGCGCGGGTGGTTCTTCTGGCGCACCGTGATCAGGTAGACGATGCCGATCAGCGTCAGCCACGACAGCGCCTCGACGGGCCACTCGTAGACGACCCAGTGACCGATCACCGGGAACGCCTGGTGCGGGTCGAAGATCTGCAGGTACGCGCCGAAGACGAGCGAGCTCAGGAAGATGAACCCGGCCATCACGAACCAGTGCATGACACCGATCCAGTGCCACTGCAGCATCCGCGTGTGGCCGAGGGTCTCGGTGAACATGTGCTTCCACCGTTGACCCGGCTCGTCGGTGCGCCCGACGGCCGGCTGCCCCACCCTCACGACGCCGACCATCTGCCGCACCGCCGCGACCGCGAGGGCGACCGCGACGAGGGTGATGGCCAACGACACGACGATCGCGACGACCTGCATGTGTGCTCCCTGCTGTGCTTCTGCTCAGGACCTGGCGTGACCGTAGACCCCGGGGGAGGGGTGCGCAGGGCCGCCGTGCTGGACGGGCTTCATGCTACCCGCGGGTAACACCACCCGTCCGAGTAAGGGTGCCCACACGTCGGCCCGGCCACCTCGGGGGTGCGCCGGGCCGAGCGGTTGTGCGGTGTCAGTCGACGGGGACGGACACGATCTCGATCTCGCCGTCGGTGCCGGTGGTGTGCGAGACGATCTCGATCTCCCCGTTCGCCGAGTCGCTCGCCACGACGACGGCCGTCAGCGGGACGGCCAGGACGACGGCGGTGGCGACGGTGCTGCAGAGCTTGCGCATGGGGTCTCCTCGTTCGGGGCTGGTGGGCTTCATCCCCCGCGCCAGGGTCGCCGAAACATCACGATCGTCACCGGACGGCCCCGGGCCACGGTGCCGGCTCCACGTACGACGCGTCGAGGTCGCGCACGCGGGGGCAGCCCACCAGGGCCAGGGCGTTCTCGAGCTCGGCGCGCAGCAGGCGCAGCGCGTGCGTGGCGCCGGCCTCGCCGTCCACCGCCAGGGCCCAGAGCGCGGGACGTCCGAGCAGCACGGCGTCGGCGCCGCGGGCGATCGCCTTGACGACGTCCCAGCCGCGACGGATCCCGCCGTCCACGAGCACCGGGACGGCGCCGTCGACGGCCTCGACGACGGGCCCGAGCGCGTCCGAGCCCGACAGGACGGTGTCGAGCTGGCGGCCGCCGTGGTTGGACACGATGACGCCCGCCGCGCCGGCGCCGACGGCCAGCCGCGCGTCCTCGGGGTGGAGCACGCCCTTGACGAGGACGGGCAGGCCGCTGTCGGCGGCGAGCCGCTCGACGTCGTCCCAGGTCAGGGTGGGGTCGTGCGCGGCGAACAGGTCGGCGGTGGACGTGGGGCCGCCGCCGGGGTTCAGGGCGACGGGCCGGTCGACGGTGAAGCCGGTGCGGCGGTCGCGCTCGCGCCACCCGCCGACCGGGAAGTCGACGGTGAGCACCATTGCCTCGTACCCGCCGGCGACGGCCTGCGCGACGAGGTCGTCGGTGACCGAGCGGTCGGTGAACACGTACACCTGGAACCACCGCGGTGCGTCGACGGCGGCCGCGACCTCCGCCGGCGGCGTGGTGGTCTGCGACGAGAGCACCATCGTCGTCCCGGTGGCCGCGGCCGCCCGCGCCATCGCGAGCTCGCCGTCGGGGTGCGCGTGGCGCTGGTAGGCCATGGGGGCGACGAGCACCGGGTGCTCGTGGGTGCGCCCGAGGAGCTCGACGGACGTGTCGATGCTCGAGACGTCGCGCAGGACGCGAGGCCGCAGCGCCCAGCGCGCCCAGGAGGCCTCGTTGTCGGCCAGCGTCAGCTCGTCGCCGGCACCGCCCGCGTAGTAGCCGAGGGCGCCGGGCTCCAGCACCGCGGCGGCCAGGGCCTCGTAGTCGCGCAGGTTCTGCGGCTCGCTCATGGTGGTCACGCTACGGGGAGGTCAGGACAGCGCACGCTCGTCCCGCACCGGCACGAGCGGGATCGCGAGGACCGGCGCCAGTGCCGCGAGCGCGAACGCCGCGGGGTAACCGAGTCCGGTGATCGCGGTGCCGACGAGCGGTGGCACCGCCGAGGCGGCGAGGAACTGGGCGGTGTTCTGCGCGCCGAGGGCGCGTCCGGACCAGAACGGTCCGCTGCGCTCGGCCACGGCGGTGAACGCCAGGCCGTTGTCGGCGACGCTCAGCACCGAGGCGAGGACGACGAGCGGCACGGCGACCGCCCAGTCCAGGCCGGCGGCGGCGCCCAGGGCCGCGGTGGCGAGCGCCGCGGCGACGGCCACCCAGCGCAGCGGACGCATGCGGCTGCCGACGACGTCGGACAGCTGGCCGGCGGCCGCGCGTCCGAGCGCGCCCAGCACCTGGGTGAGGGCGACGAGCGTGCCGGCGGCGGCCGTGCTCCAGCCGCGCTCGCTGACGAGCCAGACGAGCGTGTACGTCCAGACGGTGAACTGCGGCACCACCAGCAGCACCGAGACGCCGTGCACGCGCCACAGGAAGCGGTCGCGCCGGTACGGGTTGGCGACCTCGTCGTCCGTGGCCTCGGCGCGGGCGGTGCGGGGCGGGTCGATGACGACGACCAGGCACGCGACCGCCGTGACGGCCGCCAGCGCCGGTGGCACGAGCAGCGCGGTGGAGATGCCGGACGACTCGGCGACGACGGGCAGCGTGACGGCGGCGAGGCCGACGCCCAGCGGCTGCGCCATCTGCCGGATGCCCATGGCGAGCCCGCGGCGACGGGGCGGGAACCAGCCGACGACGACGCGTCCGCTGGCGGAGTTGCTGCTCGCCGCGGCGGCGCCGGCGAGGAACAGGAAGAGGGCGAGGGTGACGGGGCCCTGCGCGGTGGTGGCCGCGAGCCCCGCGACGGCCGTCAGGACCAGGCCGAGGACGAGCACGAACCGCTCGCCCACGCGGTCGACCACGTAGCCCCAGGCGATCAGCGTCAGCATCACGCCGACGGTGGGAGCCGCGACGACGGCCCCGGCCTGCGGGAGCGTCAGCCCGAGGTCGGAGCGCAGGGCCGGGATGAGGAACGGCGCCCCGTGCATCGAGACCGCGCTGGCGGCCTGCGCGGCCGTCCCGACGCCCAGCATCCCCCAGCGCCGCGCGGCGCCGGGGGACGCGGTGTCCGTCTGCTGAGACGGGAGTCTCGTCATGCGGTCGATGGTGCCAGACCGTGTGGGCACGACCGACGAGCAGTGCTGACGTCCGTCCGGGATGCCAGGGACGTCAGAGGGGGCGTGCCTCGATCTCGACGGGGATGTTGCCGCGGGTGGCGTTGGAGTAGGGGCAGACCTCGTGGGCGGCGTCGGCGATCTCCTGGGCGGTGGCCTGGTCGACGTCGGGGATCTGGACGATCAGCTTGACGGCGAGTCCGTAGGAGCCGTTCGACGGGCCGATGCCCACCTCGGCGGTGACGAGCGAGCCGGAGGTGTCGTAGCCCTTGGTGCGGGCGAGGACGCCGAGCGCACCCTGGAAGCAGGCCGCGTACCCGGCGGCGAAGAGCTGCTCGGGGTTGGTCGCGCCACCGGCGCCGCCCATCTCCTTCGGGGCGGCGAGGTCGACGTCCAGCACGCCGTCGTCGCTCGTGGCGTGGCCGCCGCGGCCGCCGGTCGCCGAGGCGCGGGCGGTGTAGATGATCTTCTCCGGTGTCGTGGTCATGCCTGGGCCAACGGCGGGGCCGTCGGACGCATTCCACCGACCTCTGTGAGGTGCCCGTTGACCTCGACCTTGGTGGAGGTCGTAGCGTCGGTCGCGGTCGTCCGGCCCTTGTCGGAGGCCGGGAGGATGATGACCAGATGAGCATGGAGTTCACCGCCTACCGCACGATGCGTGGCGTCATGGCCGACGAGGTCGGCCACGCGTTCTCGCGCGACACGTTGCGGCGCATCGTGGCGTTCGCGCTTCCCCGGCGCGGGCGCCTGCTCGCCACGTTCCTGGTGCTGAGCGTGGTCGGGGCCGTCATCACCGTCGCCACGCCCGTGCTGGCCGGACGCGTGGTGCGCGCCATCAGCGACGGCGACGCGAGCAGCGTCGTCGTCCGTCTCGCGCTCCTGATCGCGCTGCTGGCCCTGCTCGAGGCGGGCGTCGGCCTGCTGACGCGCTGGTTCTCCTCGCGCATCGGCGAGGGCCTGATCCTCGACCTGCGCACGGCCGTGTTCGACCACGTGCAGACGATGCCCGTCGCGTTCTTCAACCGCACCAAGACCGGCGCGCTGGTCAGCCGGCTCAACAACGACGTCCTCGGCGCCCAGCGGGCGTTCAGCGACACCCTGTCGGGGGTCGTCGGCAACGTCGTGACGCTCGCGCTGTCGCTCGTGGTCATGCTCGGCACCTCGTGGCAGGTGACGCTGCTCGCCCTGGTGCTGCTGCCCGTGTTCGTGCTGCCCGCCAAGCGGATGGGACGGCTGCTCGCGCGCAACCAGCAGGAGGCCGCCGAGCACAACGCGGCCATGGGCAACCAGATGACCGAGCGGTTCTCGGCGCCCGGCGCCACGCTCGTCAAGCTCTTCGGCCGCCCCGAGCACGAGTCGCGCGCATTCGCCGACCGTGCCGACCGCGTGCGCGACATCGGCGTCCGCTCGGCGATGGTTCAGTCGGTGTTCATGACGGCGCTGACGCTCGTCTCGGCGCTCGCGCTGGCCATGGTCTACGGGCTCGGCGGCGTCTACGCGCTGCGCGGCAGCCTCGACTCCGGCGACGTCGTCACGCTCGCGCTCCTGCTCACCCGGCTCTACGCGCCGCTGACGTCGCTGGCCACCGCGCGCGTCGAGGTGATGGGTGCCGTGGTGGCGTTCTCGCGGGTCTTCGAGGTGCTCGACCTGACGCCGCTCGTCCGCGAGCCGGAGTCGCCGAAGCGGCTGCCCGACGGCCCGCTGTCGGTGGAGATGCAGGGCGTCCACTTCGCCTACCCGTCGGCCGACCAGGTCTCGCTGGCGTCGCTCGAGGACGTCGCCCGCCTCGACGACCGCGGCGGCGTCGAGGTGCTGCACGGCGTCACCTTCCGCGCCGAGCCCGGGCAGATGATCGCGCTGGTCGGGTCGTCCGGGGCGGGCAAGTCCACGCTCGGCGCCCTGCTGCCGCGGCTGTACGACGTCGACGCCGGGTCCGTGCGCGTCGGCGGCGTCGACGTCCGCGACCTGTCGTTCGCCGACCTGCGCGGCGCCGTCGGCGTCGTCACCCAGGACGGCCACCTGTTCCACGAGTCGGTGCGCTCCAACCTCGCCTTCGCCCGGCCCGAGGCCACCGACGACGAGATCTGGCACGCGTTGCGCGGGGCCCGCCTCGACGAGCTGGTCGCGTCGCTGCCCGACGGCCTCGACACCGTGGTGGGCGAGCGTGGCTACCGCCTGTCCGGCGGCGAGCGCCAGCGCCTGACGATCGCGCGGCTGCTGCTGGGCGGGCCGCGGGTCGTCGTCCTGGACGAGGCCACCGCGCACCTGGACTCCACCTCCGAGGCCGCGGTGCAGGAGGCCCTGTCGACGGCGCTCGCGGGGCGCACGGCGCTCGTCATCGCGCACCGGCTGTCGACGATCCGCGCCGCCGACGCGATCCTGGTGCTCGAGCACGGCGACGTCGTCGAGCACGGCACGCACTCGAGCCTGCTCGCCCGAGGCGGCCGGTACGCCGAGCTCTACCGCACGCAGTTCGCCGAGACCGCGGCCTAGCCCCGACGACGGCGCGGGGTGAGCCGCACCTCGGGCATCGGCGGCGCGGGGATGCGCTCGTCGCCGTGGCCCTCGACGTGGCCGAACCGGTCGCTCCCGGCCTCCCACTCCTCGCGGGCCTGCACCACCTCGTCGTGGGTGCGGGCGACGAAGTTCCACCACATCAGCACGTCCTCGCCGAACGGCTCACCGCCGAGCAGCAGCAGCGTGCTGGGCGCGGTCGCGTGCAGGCGGACCGTCCGTCGCCCGGTGCCGAGGTAGGCCATCGCCCGGTGCGGCACGGTGGTGCCCTCCGCGGACGCGTCGCCGTCGACGAGCTGGACGGCGTGCTCGTGGTCGGCGTCGACGCCCAGCTCGACCTCGGCGCCGGCCTCCAGCGTGACGATCGCGCCCACCAGCGGCGTGAAGGTGCGGGCGGGCGACGTCACGCCGTCGACCGTGCCGGCGAGCACGGTGAGGTGCATGCCGTCGCGCTCGACCTCGGGGAGCTCGGCCAGCTGCTCGAACCCGGCCGGGCCGTGGCGGGCCGAGTCGGGCAGCGCGACCCAGAGCTGCAGGCCGCGCCCACCGCCCGCGGACTCGTCGGCGACCTCGGAGTGGGCGACGCCGGCGCCGCTGGTCATCCAGTTCAGCTGGCCGGGGACGATGTCGGCCACGGTGCCGAGGGTGTCGCGGTGACGGACGCGTCCGTCGAAGAGCCAGGTGACGGTCTGCAGCCCGGTGTGCGGGTGCGGCATCACGCGCATCGTCGTCTCGCCGGGGTCGAACTGGTCGACGAAGCACCAGGCGCCGACGGTCGGGAAGCGCCGGCTCGGCAGCGTGCGGTGCACGCTCACGCCGCGGACCCCGCCGAGCGGCACCTCCCGCGACTCGAGCAGCTCGACCATCGGGCCCGGGGCGTCGTGCCCGGGGCAGTCGGTCTCGGTGACGTCGGCCTCGAGGTTGCTCACCCCGCCGACCCTAACCCCGCGATCCGCGACTTCCGATGCCCCGATCCGCAGGTTCGGACGGCCCCGTCCGCGGGTTCGGACGGTCAGGAGACGAGCTTGAGCCCGACCACGCAGCCGACGATGCCGAGCACGAGCCCGATGCGCAGCAGCGACGCGGGCTCGGTGCCCGTGGCCATCGCCCAGGTGACGGTGAGGCCGGCACCGATGCCGACCCAGACCGCGTAGGCGGTGCCGGTGGGCAGGTCGCGCATCGCGTAGGCGAGGCCGGCCATGCTCAGCACGACCGCGACGGCGAAGACGAGCGTCGGCTGCAGGCGGACGAACCCCTCGCTGCGGCCGAGCGCGGTGGCCCAGACGGCCTCGAGAACCCCTGAGATCACCAGGACGATCCACGACATGACGTGACACCTCCGTGTCGACGTCTTTGCGCTGGCCGGGTACGTCGCCTCGTCCGGGTGCCGGTGTGGCTGGTGCCCATTCTGGCACAGTCGTGTCGGAAAGACACTCGTGGTGACGGACGGCACCGTCCGAACCCGCGGACGGGGCCGTCAGAACCTGCGGACGGGTGCGTCAGAACCTGCGGATCGGCGTCAGGGGAGGCAGCCGACCGAGGCGAGGGCCTGGCGGAGCATGCGGCCGCGGCCGCCCTCGAGCTCGGAGGTGACGGCGTCGCTGGCGGCGTCGGACGGCGACATCCAGGTCAGCTCGAGCGCGTCCTGGCGCGGGTCGCACTCGCCCGCGACGGGCACGACGTAGCCGAGTGCGACGGCGTGCTGACGGGAGTCGGAGAACGTGGTGACGCCGGGCCACGGGAAGTACTCGGTGACGGCGAACGGCACCGTGCTGGCGGGCACCTGGGGCAGCGCCGAGGGGCCGAGGTCCTTCTCCAGGTGGCGCATCAGGGCGTCGCGGACGAGCTCGCCGTGGCGCACGCGTCCGGCGACGACCGAGCGGCTCATCTCGCCGGTGGGCGACGCGCGGAGCAGCAGCCCCACCTCGGTGACGGTGCCGCCGGCGTCGACGCGCACGGGCACCGCCTCGACGTAGAGCATCGGGACCTGTCCGCGCACCTCCTCCAGGGCGTGGTCGGACAGCCAGCCGGGGTTCGGATCGGGGGTCCGCAGGTACGTCATGGGCCCATTCTGTCCGGTGGCCGGGCGGCCCGCCGTGCCGGGCGGGGCCTCAGGACCCGCTGGAGGCGACGGTGACGGTCGACGCGACGCTGATCGCCAGGATCGCGGCCGTCTGGGCGGCCTGGACGGCGGCCTGCACGCCGTCGCCGACGGCGTCGCCCTCGGCGATCTGCTTGGCGCGCCGCTTGGCCTCCTTGCGGTCCGGACGTTCCACGACGAGGCCGAGCTGGTCGAGTGCGAGCAGCAGGGACGCGAGCGCGGCCGCCCGCTCGGTGGGCGTCGCGCCCTGGACGAGCGCGGCGTGCAGCTCTTCGCGCACCTCGCGCTCGGCGGCGGAGTCGACGGCCGGCCACGTGGTGGTGGGGAACAGGCCGAGCACCTTGCCGGCCTCGCGCCGCACGACGCCGCGTGCTGCGAGCGTCTCGTACAGCCCGACGCTCGCCTTCCTGCCGATGCGGTCGACGGCGGCCTCGGCCTTCTCGTCGGTCTTCTCGGCGAGCCGGCGCAGGGCCTCGTCGAGCACCGGGTGACCCGGCGGCGCCTCGTCGACGACGTGCACGACCGGCTTCTTGGGCTTGCCGGAGAAGGTGACGCGCCCGGCGCGCGCCAGGTCGACGAGCAGCGCGCCACCGATCCCGGTGTCGACGGGCGCCATCGAGGCGACCTTGCCGGTCTCGTCGTCGGTGAGCAGGAGCAGGAGGTCCTCGGCGATCAGCATGCGTCCACGCTAGGACGCCGCGGGGTCGGCGTCGTCCGCCTCGGGACGGAACCTGCCGTCACCCCGCAGGACGACCCCGGGGACCGCGCCTCGGACGGTCGGACCACATGCTGGACACCCGACTGCAGACCCGATTTTGTCCATAGAGTCGATGCACATTGAGTCGACCGCCCCGGAAGGACCAGCCGTGACCGACCACGACCCGCGCCCCGCACCGGCGGTGGACGTGCACCAGCACCTGTGGTCCGAGGCCCTCGTCGAGGCGCTGCGCGAGCGGGTCGACGCGCCACGGGTGGTCGGCACCACGCTCCTGCTCGACGGCGAGCCGCCGTCGGAGCTCGTCGTCGAGTCGCCGAAGGCGCGTCGCGACCAGAACGACGCGGACGGCATCGACCTCGCCCTGCTCGCGTTCTCCAGCCCGCTGGGCGTCGAGCACCTCCCGCCCGACGAGGCCGCCGACCTGTTCGGCGTCTGGCACGTCGGCGCCGTCGACCTCGCCGAGGACGACCTGTCGGGCCTGGGGGCGTGGGCGTCCACCGGGCTCGTCGAGCCCGACCTCGACGGCCTCGGCGCCGCGCTCGACGCCGGGTGCGTCGGGGTGCAGGTGCCCGCGGACGCCATGGCCACGCCGAACGCGCTCGAGCAGCTGGCGCCCGTCCTCGCGGTGGCCGAGGGGCGCGACAAGCCGGCGTTCGTCCATCCCGGACGCGCCCGTGCGGCCACCGGCGGACTGCCGTCCTGGTGGGTGCCGCTCGTCGACTACCCCGCGCAGATGGCGGCGTCCTGGTGGTCCTGGCACCACCTCGGACGCTCGCTGCTGCCGTCGCTGCGCGTCTGCTTCGGTGCCGGCGCCGGGCTGGCCCCGCTGCACCACGAGCGCCTCGCCGCCCGTGGGGGACGGATGGGCGCGATCGATCCCGGCGTGTTCGTCGAGACCTCGTCGTACGGCCCGCGCGCCGTCGACGCGCTGGCGCGCGTGCTCGGCATCGACGCCCTCGTCCTCGGCAGCGACCGTCCCTACGCCGACCCGCGCGACCCCGGCCTCGGCGACGCCGCCTGGCACGCGCTCACGCGCACCAACCCACGTCGGCTGCTCGATCCCGCGCAGCCGCCCGCACCAGAAGACCGAAGGAGTGCCGCATGACCCTCGTCGTCGACAGCCCGACCGCCCACCAGAGTGCCGACGTCTGTGCGGCGCCCGAGACCCTCGACGCGGTGGTCGCCGCGCTGCCCGAGCGTGACCTCACGCAGGACGAGCTCCTCGACCTCGCCCGCCACCTCGCCGAGCGCCCCCACCTGTGGCGCGACCTCGTCGCGTTCGACGACGACCGCCGCCACTTCGTGCAGCTGCACCGCGACGGGCACCTCGACGTCTGGCTGCTGTGCTGGACGCCCGTCAACGACACCGGCTGGCACGACCACGACGTCTCCAGCGGCGCGGTCGCCGTCGCGAGCGGCGCGCTCGTCGAGCACGACCTCGTGATCGGCGGCGAGTCGAACGAGCGGGTCGTCACCACCGGTGGCTCGTGGGCGTTCGGGCCCGACCACATCCACCGGATGACGGGCCTGGACGACCGCAGCGTCTCGGTGCACGCCTACTCGCCGCCGCTGTGGCGGATGGGGCAGTACAGCGCCGAGGACGGCGTGCTGCGGCGCGTCTCGCGCTCCTACGCCGACGAGCTCAGGCCGCTCGACTGACCGGTTCGGCACGGTTTGCGTCGGCAATCTCAACAATTTTGGGTATTCGGCGTGCGGACCCCCCGATTTCTCATCCATACTGATGATGCTTCCCTGGGGGGTCGCCACAGCGGCGACGGAGGACGGAGCAGATGCGGTTCGGGGGTTCCGCATCTCGCTCCGCCCCGTCGCCCCGGCCGGGTCACCGGCCCACCGCTCAGCCGGCGGACCACCGGCCGCGGTGCACCACCTCGTCGGTCGGACGACGACCGCGCCGCCGCGATCCGCGGCCGGCCTCGCCACCGTCGGTGGCCGGGTGCCCGAGCGTCATCGCCCCGATCGGCCGGTGCGTCGGCGGAACCCCGAACGCCTCCGCGAACGCGTCCAGCCGCTCCACCGGGATGCCGAAGAAGCAGCCGCCCAGGCCCTCGTCCACGGCGCCGAGCAGCACGAGCAGCGACGCCATCGCGGTGTCGAGCTGCCAGTACGGCGCGAGCCAGCGCGACTCGTCCCGGTCGGTCCAGCCCTTGTCGGGCTCGGCGTACCGGTCCAGGTAGGCGTCCTTGCCGGCCATCGGCACGACGACCACGGGGGCCGTGCGCATGCCGCGCAGCCAGCGCGAGTCCGCGTCCGGCGACGGCGACGTGACCGCCCAGAACCGCTCGACGTCGGCGGGCTGGTCCAGCACCAGGAACGCCCAGCCCTGGCTGAACCCCGCGCTCGGCGCCCGCACGGCGAGGTCGAGCAGCCGGTCGACCACGGCGGGGTCCACGGGCGTGGGGTCGTACCGGCGGACCATGCGGCGGCGGCGGACCGCCTCGACGAGCTCCATCGGCCCAGTCTCGCGGTTCTCCGGTCGCCCGCCAGCAGGTAAGGTCACCCTATGAACGTGGACGCGACCGACGAGACCCCCGCCGAGGGCCCGTCGCCGGAGCTCCTCGACCTCGCCCACCAGATGTTCGACCTCGCCCGCGAGGGCGACGCGACCCGTCTCGGGGCGTACGTCGAGGCGGGCGTCCCGGTCGACCTCACCGACGCGTCGGGCAACACGCTGCTCATGCTCGCGGCCTACCACGGCCACGTCGGCACGGTGCAGACGCTCGTCGGGGCCGGCGCCGACGTCAACCGGCTCAACGACCGCGGCCAGAGCCCGCTCGCGGGCGCGGTGTTCAAGGGCGAGGACTACGTCGTCTCGGTGCTCCTCGGCTCCGGCGCCGACCCCGACGCCGGCAGCCCCACCGCCCGCGCCACGGCGCGCATGTTCGGCAAAGAGGGCCTCTTCTCCTGACCCCGCCCGCGGCGTCCCTCCCGTCCGCGATCTGAAGCCTTGGGGTGCTCACCGAGCCGGTTTGAGCACCCCAAGGCTTCAGATCGCGGACGGAGGAGGGGCCACCGGACGCGGACGGCGGTAGGGTGGCGGCACAACGACAGGGGAGCGCCGACCGGCGCTGAGAGTGCGGACCAGCCGCAGACCCTCGAACCTGCTCCGGCTAGCACCGGCGAAGGGAGTCACATGACCGTCGCACCCGCGCGCCCGCGTCCAGACCTGGGGACGCTCCTGCGCTACCGCACCATCGACCTGGTCACCGTCGCGACGCTGAGCGTCGCGTTCGGTGTCGTGTTCTGGGGCTGGAACCAGCTCTACGCCGTCATCACCGCCGGGCTGGCCATCGGCTTCCCGCCGGCCGGCGGCCTGCTCAACGGCCCCTGGCTGCTCGCCGGCGTCGTCGGCGGTCTGGTCGTCCGCCGCCCGGGCGCCGCGCTCGGCACCGAGCTGGGCGCGGCCGTCGTGTCCGGCCTGCTCGGCAGCCAGTGGGGCCTGTCCGTCGTCGTGTCCGGACTCGTCCAGGGCCTCGGCGCCGAGCTCGTCCTGGCCGTGCTGCTGTGGCGCCGCTTCGGCGTCGTCCCGGCCGTGCTCGCCGGAGCGCTGTCGGGCGTCATCGGCGGCTTCTACGAGGGCTTCGCCTACTACAGCGACTGGAACCCGCTCTGGAGGCTGTCGTACATGGGCTTCTTCGCAGTCTCCGGTGCCGTCGTCGCCGGGGTCGGCGGGTGGCTGCTCGTCCGCGCGCTCGCCCGCACGGGCGCGCTCGACTCGTTCGGCGCGGGGCGCGAGCACCACGCCGCGCGGACGGTCTGAGCGTCCCGCCTCGGGGCGCGCTGGCGCTGCGCGGGTTCACCTGGACCCCGCTCGGACGACGCGCGCCCGCCGTCGACCGGCTCGACCTGGAGATCCCGGCCGGGCAGCGCGTGCTGCTCGCCGGGCCGTCGGGGTCGGGGAAGTCGACGGTGCTGCGCGCGCTCGCCGGCGTCCTCACCGACTCCGTGCCGGGTGACGCCGACGGCGAGGTCGTCCGCGACGGCGTCGCCGGGCTGCTGCTGCAGAACCCCGGCGACTCGGTCGTGGCCGCCACCGTCGGCCGCGACGTCGCGTTCGGCCCCGAGAACGCCGCCGTCCCGCGCCCCGAGATCTGGCGTCGCGTCCACGCCGCCCTGGACGCCGTCGACCTCGGGCTGCCGGTCGACCACCCCACCCGGGCGATGTCGGGCGGCCAGCTGCAGCGGCTCGCGCTCTGCGGCGTGCTCGCCCTCGGCCCCGACGCCCTGCTGCTCGACGAGCCCACGTCGATGCTCGACGCCGCCAGTGCGGCCGCCGTGCGCGAGGCCGTCGTCGCCGCCGCCGACGCGACGGGCGCGACCCTCGTCGTCGTCGAGCACCGGCTGGCGCCGTGGCTCGAGCACGTCCACCGGGTGCTCGTCCTCGACGGCGGCACGCTCGTCGCCGACACCGACCCGGAGGGCTTCGTCGCGCGTCACGCGTCGCGGCTGGGCGACCTCGGCGTGTGGGTGCCGGGCCTCGACGCCCCGACCCCGCTCGCGGTGCCGTCCGAGCTCGTCGCCCCCGACGAGGCACCGCTGCACCTCGCCGCCGAGGCCGTCGGCGTCGACCTCCGCGTCCGCACCCTGCGCGGCCCCACGACGACCCGTGCGCTGCGCGGCGTCGACGCCGACCTCCCACCCGGTTCCGTCTCGGCGCTGACGGGCGTCTCGGGCGCGGGCAAGTCGACGCTCGCCGCCGTGCTGGCCGGGCTCGTGCGGCCGTCGGCCGGGCGCGTGCGCGGCACCGACCGTCCGCTGCACCGGTGGGCTTCGCACGCCCTGGCCCGGCAGGTCGGCTGGGTGCCGCAGGACCCCGAGCACGGCTTCCTCACCCGCTCGGTCGCCGACGAGATCGCGCTGACGGCGGGCCGCTGCGGACGGGCGGTCGACGTCGAGGCGGTGGCGTCCGTCCTGCGCCTGGACCACCTGCTCGGCGCCGACCCGTTCCGGCTCTCCGGCGGCGAGCAGCGACGGCTGGCGACGGCCGCCGCGCTCGCCCACCGTCCGGGCGTCCTGCTGCTGGACGAGCCCACCGTCGGCCAGGACCGCGGCACCTGGGCGGCCGTCACCGGCTGGGCCCGCGCCGCGTCCGCTGTCGGCGCGGCCGTCGGGGTCGTGACGCACGACGACGACGTCGTGGCGCTCGCGGACCACGTCGTCGCCCTGGCCGACGGGGTGGTGGTCGCGTGAGGTCGTGGCTGCCGGACGCGAACCCGCTCGCGCTGCTGCTCGCGGGGGTCGTGGCGATCCCGGCGTCGGTCGCGGTGCGCGACGTCCGCACGGGGCTCGTCGCGCTCGCGGCCTACGCGCTGGCCGGTGCGCTGCTGCTGCCGTCGGCCCGCCGCGCCCTCGGACGGGTGCTCGTCGTGGCGGTGGGGTCGGTGTCGATCGTCTACTCCACCTGGCTGCTGGGCGGCCGCGACGTCGGCACGGCGGTCGCCGCCGGTCTGCGCGTGTTCCTGCTCGCGGCGCCGGGCGCGGTACTGGCGGCGTACGTCGACCCGGTGCGCCTCGGCGACCAGCTCGGTCAGCGCCTGCACCTGCCCGCCCGTCCGGTGACGGCCTTCACCGCCGCGCTCCAGCGCTTCGAGCACCTCGGCGCGGTGTGGGCCCAGCTCGACCGGGCCCGCCGCAGCCGCGGCCTCGGGCCCGGGCGGGGGCCGCTCGCCCGGGGACGGCACGCCGTCAGCCTGGCGTTCGGGCTGCTGGTGTCGGCCATGCGCGGTGCGAGCACCCAGTCGATCGCGATGGACGCCCGCGGGTTCGCCGTCGCGCACCACCGGACGTGGGCCGAGCCCGCCCCCTGGACGCGGCGCGACACGTCCGTCGCCCTCCTCGGCCTCGCCCTCGCCGCCGTCCCCGTGGCGACGTGGCTGGCGTCCTGACCGGCTGACGGTTTCCCAGGTATACCTGGGAAACCGTCCCGGCACCTGGAGAATTCTCCGTGTCAGGAGAAGTTTCCCAGGTATACCTGGGAAACTTCGGGACGGGTCAGAGGACCTGGACCTGCCGACGGGGGGTGGCGGCGAGGACGGCCGCGAGGATGGCGACGGCGCCGGTGACCAGGAAGATGATCTGGTCGGCGTTGGCGACGCCGGGGCGCACCAGGGTGTAGACGAGGAAGATCGCGGCGGCGACGGCCACGAGGCCCGAGCCGATCCTGCTGGGGCCGGTGGCGACGGTGCGCATGCCCACCAGGCCGCACACGATCGCGAGCCCGATCGCGTGGTAGATCGCGCGCTCGGCCTCCGGGGTGAACTCGAAGCTCAGGACGTACGGGGCCAGCACCAGCCACGCACTCAGGCCGAGCAGCAGCATGCCGCCGAGGCGGTCGGCGCCGGGTCCGGGCTCGACGGGACCGGCCTGGTGGCCGGACTCGAGCGCGAGCTGCTCGGTGGACGAGCGCGACGGCAGCGCCGCGGTCTCCGAGCGCATCTCCGAGGCGGGCATGTGGCCCTCGCGCACCTCGACGTCGTTCAGCGCGCCGCCGACGAGCATGAGGACGCCGCCGACGGCACCGACCACGAGACCGACGATCCAGAAGATCATCGGCGCGATCGTCACGCCGAGCCCGACGAGCAGGGTGCCGAACAGCCCGATGTAGACACCGGCCCACACGAGCTTGTGGTTGACACCGGTGGTGTCGACGGTGAGTCTCGGCGTGGTCGCCATGGCTGTCCTCCGCGGGGGCGTCGTGGTGGGGACCATCGTCCCGTGTTTCGCCCTCGGTGGCCAACCCGGGGTCGGGGTCAGCGTCGCAGCGTGCGTCGGGCCCGGCGTCGGAGCCGCTCGCCGAGGCCCGGGGGAGGCGGCGGCGCGGACGGGCGACGGGCGGCGCGCGGTGCCGGCGGGTGCAGCACCACGAGCTCGGGCTCGTACGGCGCCAGGCCCGCGTCGACGCGACGCCGCACCTCGGCCACCGCGGCCCGGACGTCGGCGAAGTCGACGCCGTCGAGCTGCCGCGGCGAGAACCGCCACCACGCGACGTCGAGCAGCTCCTCGACGACGCCGGGCTCGAACCGGCTGCGGATCGGACGCGCCGGCACCCCGCCCACGACCGTGTACGGCGCGACGTCGCGCGTCACCACCGAGCCGGCGGCGAGCACGGCGCCGTGGCCGACGGTGACGCCGCAGAGCACCACGACGTTGGCGCCGATCCACACGTCGTGGCCGATCACGGCGGGTCGGCCGCGCTCGGCGGCGTGGGCCTCGTACGCGGGACGCCGGATCGCGTAGTCGCTGGCCTCGGGGCTCCACCCGAAGCGGTCGGCGTCGTACTGGAACGGCGACGTGCTGAGCCAGTCCAGCGGGTGCTCGGGCTCGCCGACGCGGAAGCCCGGCGCGATCGAGCAGTACCGGCCGATCGAGGAACAGGACTCGATGGTCGCGTCCTTGAGGTAGGTGAAGGAGCCGAAGCGGGTGTCCACCGCGACCGTCGAGGTGCCCATGAACCACACCGGCGGCTCGGCCGACGGGGTGCAGCGCGTGCGGTGCCGCAGGCCCTCGCGGTGTCGCACCAGCGACGGGTCGACGTCCTCGGCGGGCATGCGGGCCAGTCTGGCAGACCACCCGCGCGCGACCCCGTCCCCGAGGGAACAGA
Source organism: Solicola agrisoli (assembly GCF_049059935.1). NCBI lineage: Bacteria > Bacillati > Actinomycetota > Actinomycetes > Propionibacteriales > Nocardioidaceae > Solicola > Solicola agrisoli. The sequence goes on from NZ_JBMGQR010000068.1 coordinate 18,607, forward strand.
ACCGGGCGCACGTAAGTTGATAACAGGTGACTCAACCAACTTGAACACCGTCGCTCACCGCGGCACACTGGTCGCAGACGAGCTCGTCTCGACACCCACACTTCAGGAGGAATCACCCATGGCCCGTGCGGTCGGAATCGATCTGGGGACGACCAACTCCGTCGTCGCCGTTCTCGAGGGTGGAGAACCCACCGTCATCGCGAACTCCGAGGGAGCTCGCACCACGCCGTCGGTCGTCGCCTTCGCCAAGAACGGCGAGGTGCTGACGGGCGAGGTCGCCAAGCGTCAGGGCGTCACCAACGTCGACCGCACCATCCGCTCGGTCAAGCGCCACATGGGCGCCGACTGGTCGACTAAGATCGACGACAAGACGTTCAACCCCCAGCAGATCTCCGCGTTCGTGCTGCAGAAGCTCAAGCGCGACGCCGAGGCCTACCTCGGCGAGTCCGTCACCGACGCCGTCATCACGGTGCCCGCGTACTTCAACGACGCGCAGCGCCAGGCCACCAAGGAGGCCGGCGAGATCGCGGGCCTCAACGTGAGCCGCATCGTCAACGAGCCCACCGCGGCCGCGCTGGCCTACGGCCTCGACAAGGGCGAGACCGACCAGACGATCCTCGTCTTCGACCTCGGTGGCGGCACGTTCGACGTGTCCCTGCTCGAGATCGGCGAGGGCGTCGTCGAGGTCAAGGCCACCTCCGGCGACAACCACCTCGGTGGCGACGACTGGGACCAGAAGATCGTCGACTGGGTCGTCGAGAAGTTCAAGGGCAGCACCGGCCTGGACCTCACCAAGGACAAGATGGCGATGCCCCGCATCCGCGAGGCCGCCGAGCGCGCCAAGATCGAGCTGTCGTCCAGCTCGTCCACCGCGATCAACCTGCCCTACATCACGGTCGACTCCGAGAAGAACCCCGTGTTCCTCGACGAGACCCTGACCCGCTCGGAGTTCGAGCGGATCACCGGCGACCTGCTCGAGCGCACCAAGGCGCCGTTCAAGAACGTCATCAAGGACGCCGGCATCAGCGTCGACAAGATCGACCACGTCGTCCTCGTCGGCGGCTCGACCCGCATGCCGGCCGTCGCCGACGTCGTCCGCAGCCTCACCGGTGGCAAGGAGCCCAACAAGGGCGTCAACCCCGACGAGGTCGTCGCCGTGGGCGCCGCGCTCCAGGCCGGCGTGCTGAAGGGCGAGGTCAAGGACGTCCTGCTGCTCGACGTCACCCCGCTGAGCCTCGGCATCGAGACCAAGGGCGGCGTGATGACCAAGCTCATCGAGCGCAACACCACGATCCCGACCAAGCGCTCCGAGGTCTTCACCACGGCCGACGACAACCAGCCGTCCGTGGCGATCCAGGTCTACCAGGGCGAGCGCGAGATGGCGGCGCACAACCAGCAGCTCGGCACCTTCGAGCTGACGGGCCTGCCCCCGGCTCCCCGCGGCGTCCCGCAGATCGAGGTCACCTTCGACATCGACGCCAACGGCATCGTGCACGTGTCGGCCAAGGACCGCGGCACCGGCAAGGAGCAGTCGATGACGATCACCGGCGGCTCGGCGCTGTCCAAGGACGACATCGACAAGATGGTCAAGGACGCCGAGCAGTACGCCGACGAGGACCGCAAGGCCCGCGAGGCCGTCGACGTCCGCAACCAGGGCGACACCCTCGTGCACTCGACCGAGAAGTTCGTGGCCGAGAACGAGGACAAGATCGGCGACGACGTCAAGACCGAGGTCAAGACCGACGTCGACGCGCTCAAGGAGGCCCTCAAGGGCGAGGACATCGACGCCATCAAGGGCGCCGTGGCCAAGCTCGGCGAGTCCAGCCAGAAGATGGGCGCCGCGATGTACGAGGCCGCGGCCGCCGAGAACGCCGCCGGCGGCGGCGACCAGGGCGGCTCGAGCGACTCCTCGGACGAGCAGGACGACGACGTCGTCGACGCCGAGATCGTCGACGACGAGCCCGGCCAGGACGGTGAGAAGAAGTGACCTCGGACCACGAGGCCCCCACTGCTCCCGACCCCGACCAGGGCGACGCGGTCACCGAGCCGGACGTGGAGGGCGACCAGCCCTCCACGCCGGCCGGCGGCGAGGAGGCCCTGCGGGCCGAGCTCGCCGACCGCACGCTCGACCTGCAGCGCCTGCAGGCCGAGTACCTGAACTACAAGCGCCGCGTCGACCGTGACCGCGAGGTCATCAAGGCGGGGGCCGCGGCCCAGGTGCTCACCAGCCTGCTGCCCGTCCTGGACGACATCGGCCGCGCCGCCGAGCACGGCCAGCTCGAGGGCGGCTTCAAGGCCGTCGCCGAGTCGCTGCGCCAGGCGGTCTCGAGCCACGGGCTCGAGGCGTTCGGCGCCGACGGCGACCCGTTCGACCCCAACGTCCACGAGGCCCTGATGCACGGGTACTCCGACGACGTCGAGGTGCCCACGGCCGACAAGGTGCTGCAGACCGGCTACCGCGTCGGCGAGCGCGTCCTGCGCCCGGCACGCGTCTCGGTGGTCGAGCCGGGCGAGACGCCCGCGGCCGACGCCGACGACGCACAGGCCTGACCGGGTGACACGTACGAGGAGGAGGTGACGGGTGGCCAGCAACGACTGGATGGACAAGGACTTCTACAAGGTCCTGGGCGTCAAGAAGGACGCGACGTCCGACGAGATCAAGAAGGCGTACCGCAAGCTCGCCCGTGACAACCACCCCGACGCCAAGCCGGGCGACAAGGCCGCCGAGGACCGCTTCAAGCAGGTGTCCGAGGCGTACTCGGTGCTCTCGTCGGCCGACAAGCGCAAGGAGTACGACGAGCAGCGCACGATGTTCGGCGGCGGGTTCGCCGGACGTCGCGGCAGCGGCGGTGGGGGCGGCTTCGGCTTCCCCGGTGGCGGCGGGAGCGGCTCGGCCGACTTCGACGTCTCCGACCTGCTCGGCGGCATCTTCGGCGGCGGTGGCGGCGCCGGGCGTCAGACGCGTCAGCGTCCCGCCCGCCGCGGCGCCGACGTCGAGACCGAGGCGTCGATCTCGTTCGAGCAGTCCGTCGACGGCGTCACGGTGCCGCTGCGGATGACGTCCGACGAGCCCTGCCGCTCGTGCCACGGCACGGGCGCGCGGGCCGGCACCGTCCCCAAGGTCTGCCCCCGCTGCGAGGGCAGCGGCATGCAGACCGGGGCGTCCGGTGGCCTGTTCGCCATGACCGAGCCGTGCACCCTGTGCCGCGGACGCGGTCTGGTCGTCGAGGACCCGTGCCCGACGTGCAGCGGTTCCGGCCGCGGCACCTCGAGCCGCACCATGCAGGTGCGCATCCCGGCCGGCGTCAAGGACGCGCAGCGGATCAAGCTCAAGGGCAAGGGCGCCAAGGGCGAGAACGGTGGCCCCGCGGGCGACCTGTTCGTCCTGGTGCACGTGGCCACGCACCCGCTGTTCGGGCGGCGCGGCGACAACCTCACCATCACGGTGCCGGTGGCCTTCGACGAGGCCGCGCTCGGCGCGGAGATCTCCGTGCCGACGCTCGGCGGCGCCCCCGTCCGCATCAAGGTGCCGGCGGGCACGCCCAACGGGCGCACCTTCCGCGCCCGCGGCAGGGGCGTGGCGGGCAAGGACGGCACGCGTGCCGACCTGCTCGTCACCGTCGAGGTGCAGGTGCCCACCGACCTGTCCGCGTCGCAGCGCGAGGCCGTCCAGAGCCTGCGCGCCGCGCGCGGCGGGACGGACCCCCGGGCCGGTCTCGCGAACGCCGGGAGCTGACGGGCATGGCCGGGGCGCGGTTGCCGTTCGAGCCGCCGGGGCCGGAGGCGAAGGTCTTCGTGATCAGCGTCGCCGCCGAGCTCTCCGGCCTGCACCCGCAGACGCTGCGCACCTACGACCGGCTCGGCCTGGTGTCACCGGGCCGGGTCGGCGGGGGTGCGCGGCGCTACTCCCTGCACGACGTCGCCCTGCTGCGCGACGTCGCCCGCCTCAGCGCCGAGGGCCTGGGTCTGGAGGGCATCAAGCGGGTGCTCGACCTCGAGCAGCAGGTGACCGCGCTGCAGGAGCAGGTGCTCGCGCTGAGCGACGAGCTCGCCCTCGCGCACGCCGCCCTGCAGCAGACCCCCAACCTCCCCGTCCACGTCCCCCATGCGGACGCCCAGATGGTCCTCTGGCGCCGCCCCCGCCGCCGCTGACCCGGAAGTTGTCGGTGCCTCACAGGGTCATGACCC
>NZ_JBMGQR010000069.1:0-22512 GCF_049059935.1 Solicola agrisoli
TCGGCCGGTGCTGCGGGCAGGAAGAGGTATCCCTGTGCCTCGTCGCATCCCATGGCGTCGAGCATGTAGAGGGTCTCGAGATCCTCGACGCCCTCGGCGACGACGCGCAGGTCGAGGTTGTGCGCGAGCTGGATGGTGGAGCGGACGAGCACCCCGTCTCGGGCGTCGACGGTCATGGTCCCGACGAAGCCCCGGTCGATCTTCAGCTTGTTCACCGGCAGCTGCTTGAGCTGGGCCATGGAGGAGTAGCCGGTGCCGAAGTCGTCGATGGAGATGGTGATGCCCGCATCGCTGAGCGATCTCAGCGATCGCTCGGCGACAGCGGGGTCCTGGAGCATGCTGGACTCGGTCACCTCGAGCTCGAGCAGGCGCGCCGGAACGCCTGCGGCATCCAGGAAGGTGATGACCTGCTGGGGGAAGTCCAGATCCCGCAAGGAGCTCGCCGAGATGTTGACGGCGACCGGTAGGTGGAGTCCCTGCTCGGTCCACGCCTTCAGCTGGTCGATCACGGTGCGCAGGACCAGAGTGGTCAGGGGTCGGATCAATCCGGTGGACTCGGCCAGGGGAATGAACTCACCTGGTGACACGGTGCCGCGCTCGGGGTGGGTCCAGCGGATCAGGGCCTCGGCCCCCAGCACCGTCGAGGGGGCCGCCACGTCGATCTTGGGCTGGTAGTGCACAGCCAGCTGGTCCCCGTCGAGTGCGCAGCGCAGTGCAGCGGCCAGCCCGAGGCGGTCCGAGCTGTGCTGGTCGCGAGCCGGCTCGTAGACGACGAGGCCGCCGCGGCCGGCCTTGGCCTCGTTCAGGGCGACACCCGCTTGGCGCATCAGGGTGTCCGCGTCACCACCGGCCGCAGGTGAGACCGCGAGCCCGATGCTCGCATCGACGTGCACCTGGACACCGGCGGTGAAGAACGGGACCGCCAGGGCGGAGCGGGCCTGTCGGGCGGCGTGCTCGACGGCGGCACGGTCGGGACCGGTCAGGACGAGTCCGAACTCGTCACCGCCGAGCCTGGCGATGGTCTCACCCGCAGGCAGGGCATCAGAGAGCCGAGCTGCGACTGACCGCAGGAGCTCGTCACCTGGTGCATGGCCCAGGGTGTCGTTGACCTCCCTGAAACGGTCGAGGCCGAGGACGGCGACGGCGGTCGAGGACGGGACTGGGCTTTCCTGCCCCAGCCTCTGGCCCACCAGCTGAAGGAACCGGTGCCGGTTGGGCAGTCCCGTGAGCGTGTCGTGGTTGGCCTCGAAACGCAGTGACTGCTCGGTGGCGACGCGTTCCACGACGCGAGCCAGGTGCTCGCTGATCTGGGCCAGGATTCGCAACAGCTGGGAGTCCGGCTCCACCACGTTCGTGGACAGGCACTCGAGCACGGCGGCGACCTGATCGTCGACCACGACGGGGAAAGCGACCGCTCCGTGCAGGCCGGCGGCCCGGGCGGCCGAGACGCGTCGGTAGCCCGGGTCCTCGACGATGTCGCGGATCCAGGCCGGCTCGGCGCCCCGCAGGACCGCACCGATCACACCGTCGCCGGGTCCGAACCGCAGGTGGGTGGACGCCGACAGGAATGTGCCGTGGAGAGCACGGTCGCGGCAGTAGCCGCCGGCGGCGACCTGCAGGGTCCCGCCGTCGGCGCCCTGGACCCATGCCTGACCGACGGGCCAGTCCAGGTGGACGCACAGCTGCTCCAGCGCGGTGCTGAATGCCTGCTCGGTGGTGCGCGCGGCATTGGCGCCCGCAGCGACAGACTCGAGCAGAGCAAGCTCCTGTTGGCGATCGTAGAGCTCCCGGGTGCTCCGCTCGGCGATCGCCTCGGCCTCGCGGCGGGCGCGTCGCTCGCGCTCCAGCCTGCGCTGGACACGAGCCAGGGTGTCCACGAGGTCAGCGTCCGCCCGGGTGGGCGGGGTGTCCTCGTGGCGACTCACGGGTGCGACACCACCAGCAAGCAGTGGTCGTCATCTCGCTTCATGCAGCGGGGCTGGGTGATGACCAGGTCCTCACCGAAGTGGTCGCCGGCCCCGTAGAGCAGCCCCTCGGCGAACGAGCACATCTGTCGCGCGGACCGGTACTCCATGCCCAGGGCCGACGGGTCCGACGTGTCGAAGGCGAACTGGGGAGTAGCCGCACCGGGGTACAACTTGTGCACCTCGGGATGGATGACCTCGTTCAGGCCCAGCGCGAACGAGCGAGTGCCGTAGTGGCGGGAGAAGAGCCCGGGGTAACGCTGGACGAAGATGGGCATGGCCTGCCGCCCGATCCATCGCACGATGTCGTCGGCGGGCGTCTCCAAGGCGGCCGATGCGGCCGCGACCAGACGACCCAGGTCTGCGTCGGGGTAGTCCCCCAGCGAGGTGTACGCACCATCAACCCCCGCCTGATCGACCAGCGCGTCCCAGGTGTCCTCACCATGCTCGGCTGTCACGATGTCTTCGACGAGGTTGAAGATGATCCCTTTCACACCGTCATGATCGGCACCGGAGCTTCGGACCTGAGGGCCCACCGAAAACCCGTGTCGCACAGCTCTGAGCGAGGCATGACCACAGCACGAACGTCAACCGGTCATCCTGAGGGCGGTCCATTGCGCGTTCGAGCGGCGAGTCCCAGAAGCCCTGTCCGGAGAACTGTCCGGTGCCGGTGGGCTTTGCGGGCGACGGCCGCCAGACCGAAGCGTCTCCCGTAGCGGTTCGTGACATCGCCCTGCGGTCTAGGCGCCTGCACCGGATCGGGGCTCCGGTAGCAGCCGTCGGATCGTCACGATCGTCGACGAGATTCGGTAGTGCTCGCTGAGAGCCGGCCCGGCGGATGGCTCGTCGAACCAGATGAAGAGTCTGCTGCCGATGCACGGGTAGGTCTGGACGCGTGTGATGCGTTGAGCGGTGCCGTCGTACGGCATGCGGCCGGCGCTGCTGGTCAGTCGAGGGAACCGCGTGAACAGGCGACGGTCCAGATCCCAGACGTGCTGCGCTCCGACGGTGGAGATCAGCCAGACACCGGTGTCGTCCGGCCCCAGCCGGTCCACCGTGCCGGGCTCCGCGGTCCAGGTTCGGCCGTCGAAGTGCACCGCCTCATTCATAGACCTGGCCCCACGGGGCGTCAGAGAGGTGGTTGCCGCATTCGGGGTGGCGGCGCAACGCCTGGGTGGACCAGGTGAGAGGGGCGGCTCGCCCCGCTTGGTCTCGCATCGCGGCCGTGTTCAGGTCGTCGAAGTCGTTGTCGTCCGCCAAGAGGGTGTGGATGCTCAGGCGGGCGGCGTGGGCGGCGATTCCGGCGAGGTCGGCGCCGGTGGCTACGTACGTGGACTCGGGGCAGCCCGTGGGGGCGACGGTGCCGCCGGTGGTGGCAGCAGGTGGCGTCGGGACGGTGTGGCCGTGTCGGTGGTGCTGCAGGCATCCCCAACAGCCAGAGGTGGTCCCGGGGCGGATGCGGGCGACGACGCCGCCCCAGCCGCCGGCGGTCGCCGAGGCGTGGACGAACGGGACGCGGGCGGTTGCGCAGAGCGCGGCGAGGTAGCGCGAGCAGGTGGGGTAGGCGGTGGTGTCGACGACGAGGTCGGCGCCTGCGACGAGGTCGAGGACGAACTCGTGGTCGTTGCCGGCGTTGTCGCGGTCTGACCGTGGGACGGCGCCGAGGCGCATGATCCAGGGGCTGACGTGGGTGTGGGGGGAGTCCTGCAGGATCTGTGTCTCGTGGGTCCAGACCTTGGGCAGGCCGGCGTAGATGATGGGTGCGTGCTGGCGGCAGCCGGTGGCGGGGTCGCTGACGTCGCCGTCGATGAGGTCGAGACCACCGACACCGGCGCGGGCGAGGTCGTGGGCTACCGGTCCACCGAGACCGCCGAGGCCGACGACGACGACCTGCTTGTCGGCCAGGGGGATGGTCTCGGGGCGGCGCTGGGCGATGTCGCCGGGGCCGGCGGGGGCGCCGGTGAGGGTGGCGTGGGTCCAGGCCTTGCCGACCGAGGGGCGGGCCCGGACGACGAAGAGCCACTCGTGCCCGTCGGTGGTGCGGTAGTGGGTCTCGGAGGGGACCAGCGCGGCGAGGAGCTGGAAGTGCGGGCTTGGTCTGGGCCCGGTCCGGCATGCGCCGTTGACGGCGCGGTCGACGTCGGCCATCTGCTGCCAGGTCTGTGCTGGTGGGGCGGTGGGGTCGTGGCCGTTCCAGCGGACCCAGCGGCCGACCAGCCGGTAGGGGAAGCAGTCCAGGACCTCGGGGCGGAACGTGCGCAGGTGCAGTCCGGGTGCGGTGACCGCTTCGACCACACCGGCACCGAGAACGTGGCTCTCACCTTGACGGAACCGCACGGTGATCAGACCGCCGGGGATCTCGGGTGGGACGCGCCACGCGCCGTCGACGAGGACCTGGGCGTGCTGGTCCGCTGTGACCTCGCGCAGCGCCGGTTCGGGTGTCTGCGCCTCGAGGTGGGTGTCACCGCCATCGGCGGCTAGCGCGGCAGGGAGCTGTTCGGCGAGCAGGCTGGCGGCGCTGTGGTCGACGTTCCAGTCCGCTGCGCTGATCAGGCAAAGCTCACCGGTCTTGGTCGCCCGGTGCCGGGTGAGTCCGAGCGCGTTGGCGGGGTCGTAGACCCGTGGCGGGAAGTACGGGTAGGTGGGCGGGAACGTCACGGTCAGGCCGGCGTCGCCGAGGCGCTCGGCGACCTGGGCGGCGCTAGGCGGCCGGGGGTCGTCGGCCGCGCGTTGTTCGGGCCAGATGGTGACGGTGATGATGCCCTCGCCTTCGCGGATGTCGGTGATCTTGACCCGCCAGCCGTCTTCGACCAGCGCGACCAGCTCGGCGGCCCACCGTTCGGGCTCGCGGGCCCACCAGAACGCGAACACGGTGTCAGCCGACCGGGGCGGGGTGGTCCGAGGCCGGGCCTTGGTATGCCGGTGGGGTGAGGTCTTCCTCGACGGTCTCGGTGGTCTTCTCGACGACCTTCTCGGTGCGTCGGTGGACGCGGGTGGTGGTGCGAACGAGCTTCCCGCCGACCTGCTCGACGGTGGTCGTCTCGTTCGCGGTGTCACCCCGATCGGTCTGGTCGGTGGGTGGTGTGGGGTCGTGGTCGTGGTCGGGCATGGCAGTGGTCCTCTCGGGGTGTGCTGGTTCGCGCGCCGTCGGAATGACGGAGCGTGGGCTGGGCGGTGCTGATCAGGCGAGGTGGGTTCGGCGGCTGCGGCCGGTGCCGGTGGTGCGTTCGTGTTGGGCGGCTCGTTGCTCGGTGAGGGCGTTGTTGAGCAGAGAGAAGCAGTAGACGTCGACGAGTCCTCGGCGCCAGCCCAGGCTCATGGAGCGGTCGACGAGCAGGGTTCGTTTGAGGTTGGCGTGGAAACTCTCGGCGTCGCTGCGCAGGCCGTGGAGTCGTTGGAAGTCCGCGTCGGCTAGGGGGATGACGCGCAGGTTCTCTGGGCGGCGGGTGTCGCCGTCCTTTCCGGGGTGGGGGCTGAGCCAGACCTCGAAGGTCTCGTGGGCGCAGGTGAGGCGGTAGCCGACGTTGAAGTGGTGCTGGCCGGTTGCGCGGCGGGAGCGCTTGACCGCGGTGCGGGTCGGGGTGGAGGTGACGACGGGGTCGCCGGCGTCGTCGAGGCCGAGCTCGACGACCTGTCCGTTGACGACGCCCAGTAGGTGCGGGCATGTGGTGCCGTTGGCGGTGTGGGTGGCGGTGCCGAGCGGGTAGCTGCGGGCGCGTTTGCCCGCCGGGGTGACGACCAGGGTGGTGCCGTGGGCGTCGTCGGTGGCGCTGGTGGTGGCCATCTTGGCCAGGACGAGGTAGCCGTAGCGGCGCATGATCTGGTCGATGTGGGCGCCGCGCATGGCGCCGTCGTAGATGGCGACCTGGATGCCGGTGCCGGCGGCGCGGTGCACGTCGCCGAGGAGGCTGACGGCGGTGGCGGACTCGGTCCCGGGGGCGGGGATGTGTGCGGCGGCCAGGACGACGCGTTGGTACAGGGCGGGGCCGCGGGTGTGCCAGCAGACGTAGCCGTGGGTCATCGCGGACCCGAGCTGTCCGTGGTGCATCTGCAGGTCGGGGTCGAACCGTCCGACCGGTGAGTCGTGGAGCTGGCCGGTGCGGGGGTCGGGGTAGGCGAGGTGGGTGCTGCCGTCGTCGTCGGTGACCGTGACGGTGACCGGTGGTTTGTACATGGGGCGGATCAGGGTGCCGTCGCCGTACACGGCGCGGGAGGCGTCGGGGTGCGTCAGCGAGCCCGGGCCGTGCTTGTCGAGCAGCCCGATCCGGTTCGCGCAGGCGACCGCCAGCGGCGGGAACGCTCGGGCGAGCTGGGCCAGTCCTTCGTCGGTGGCCAGATGGTGGTCGCGCAGCCAGCGCCAGTGCGCCCAGTTCGGTGGACGCCGGCCGGGCTCGGGGAGGTCTAGGCCGTGGTGGGCGATGGCCTGGATCATCTGCTCGCGTGCCCAGGTCCAGGTCGACGGGTGGGCCAGGTCTAGCTCCATCCGCACCCCCGACCTGGACACGCGGGCCAGGACGCCGAACGCGAGGACGGCGTAGGTGGGGTTGGTGGGGCGCCGGCCGACGCGGCGTTCCCAGGTCAGGGAGCCGGCGAGGTCGTAAAGGGTGCGCGAGCCCAGCACGGCGCGCATCCGTCCCAGGGTGTCGGTGTGTTCGCGTCCCATGGCCCGGTCATCTCCACTCGAGGGCGACGTCGGCGGCTGCGGAGTCCAGAGTTCGGGCGCCGAGGCGTCGGGCGACCTGGTCGATGGGCATGCCGGCGTCCAGCAGGTGGCGCCCGGCCCAGTTGCGCACTGATGCCGGACGGACGTCGGCCTCGGCGGCCAGCCCGGCGAGGTCGAGGATCGCGGCGACGGCGTTGCAGACCGCGGCTTGGGCCTTGGCCTCACCGGGTGTGGCTTTGCCGCGATAGGTGAGCAGCGTGTCCGGGGTGCTGCGTCGTTCGTCGAGGGTGGCGAGCTGGCGGGCGACGATGGTCCGTCCCCACTCGGACAGCTCGCCCAGGCGGGGGTCGTGGCGGCGGGTGCCCGGTAGCTGGACCCAACGGGGGCTGTGTGGGTCGTCGACGTCGCCGACCCTGATCGCGGAGATCTCGCTGGAGACGGCGGTGGCCTCGGCGAGCGCCCAGCAGACCGCCCGTTGCAGCGACACCCCGCCTGCTTCGCCGAGGCGGGCGCTGGTGCGACCCAGGGTGATCTCGGCATCGGTGAGCGGGCGTGCGGTGGTGCCGGTGCGGGCGGGGAGCTGCAGGTCCAGGGTCGGGTCGGTGACGTCGTACCCGAGCTCACGCAGGCTGCGGAACATCATCCGCAGGCTGGTGCGTCTCGCGTGCTGCGTGGTCAGTTCCGGTGGGCGGCCCTTGGCCGTCGTCGCGGCCACGAAGCCGCGGCAGTGAGCCAGGGTGATCTGAGCCGGGTCGGTGACGTTCTGGGCTGCCAGGCGGCGCGCGAAGCGGGTGATCGTCTCCCCGCACCGGTCCAGGGTCTGCTCGGTGAACTCCCCGCCAGCAACCCACCGGTCGCGAACCCGGTCGATCGCCGCCTCCATGGGCGTGGCCATGTCGTCGACTGGCAGGACCTGCGCTGCTTGTCCTGAGCGTTGTTCGTCGGTCATGGCTGCTCCCTCACCCGGACGCTATGCCTGCCACTCCGGCGGTGTCACCGCCAGAACGGGGCCAGAACGCAGACGCGGCAGCCCCGGAACGCATCGCATCCCCCAAAAGGGGGATGCGGTCTCCCCCGAACTGCCCCGACCGATGGGGGCATTTGGGCGACGACCCGGACAGGACCTCGGACCGACCGTGGACGTGCAGACAAAACAGTCCGCGCCACGACTCTCGGGAGGACCCCGCCATGCCCTACGCACGCCAGACCAAGCGCTCGGACAACGCCGGCACGAGCAAGATTGTCGACCCCGAGCAGCTCAAGAACCTCTTCCGGTTCCCCACCCTGTACGCCCTGGGTGACCTGGTCACCGAGGCGCTGACCCGCCACGGACGCGGCCGCAAGCCCTACCCGTACACCGCGCTGCTGATCATCGTCGTCGCCGCCCGCGTCACCGCGTCGCTGCCCGAGGCCCTGAAGATGCTCCGCGACCCCGCCTTGTGGGAGGAATGCAGCGACCGCTACGCCAGCTACACCGGCGGCCAGCGGCTGCCGATGAACCCGCCCACCCGGGCACAGGTCACGTTCTTCCGGGACCAGATCACCACCCACCCGACGCTGCTCGCGGACCTGCAGACCGAGTTCCAGCGCAACTCGATCAGGCAGGCGCAGCACCTGGGCAACCTCAAGACCGACGTCGCCCCCGACTGGAGCGAGCCCCACGAGCAGAACCTGGTCTACGGGGACGGCACCATCCTTGCGCCCTACAGCGACGTGTACACCGTCACCCACCCCCGGACCGGTGAGTCGATCGTGATGGGCAGCCGCGCGAAGTCCCCCGCCTCCGCGCGCATCCAGACCGTGCTGTCGCGCACCGAGGAGGACGACAAGCGCACCCGCGGCATCAACTTCGTGGCCATGCACACCTGGACCCGCAAGGGCCGAGTCGTGCTCGGCACCGCCAGCGCGTTGCACGCCGAGTCCTGGGCCGCGCTCGACCTCCTGGACACCCTGGCCGCCACCGCGGCCGGAGGCATCCACACCCTGGTCTACGACCGCGCCATCACCGGATGGCACGTGGACTACCTGATGGCCAAGCACCGCGTCCAAGTCATCGGAAAAGCGGTCGGCCGGGCGCGCGACGGCCAGGACGACGAGCGCGAGCAGAGCCACTCACCGGACCGCGTCGCCCGGCTGGCGGCCGAGTACGAGGCCGAGCCCTCACCGGACGTGAACCAGATGCTGCGGCACGACCTGCTGCTGGCGCGGCACTTCTCCAACAAGCCCCTGCCGCTGGGCACGTCGCAGTACCTCACCAGCAAGGAGAAGATCGACTTCGTCCGCAGCCGCACCCACCACCTGCCCGCGTTCGTGCACGACGGCCCGGCCGGGACCTGCGAACACAGGCTGGCCGTCGACGACGGCAGCCTGTACGAGATCGGCCCTGACGAGGACTACGACTTCGACCTCAAGCTCCAGCACCTGCCCTGCACCCGGTCGACACCAACCCGGCGCCCCGACGGCAGGTGGGGCACCCGCAACACCTTCTCGTTGCGCTGCGGCGACCGCACCCACGAGGTCGTACGCGAGTGGGAACCCGACGGAACGCGTTACTACCGCGGGGACAAGGACCGCGAGAAGATCGACCGCATCGGGTGCGACCTGCGACCGCTTAGCCGCGCCATCGGCGAGCAGTTCGCCAAGGTCTTCGGCCGGCGCAACGACTCCGAGTCCTACAACAAGTGGATGCAGAACACGACCCAGCACGCAGGACGCGCCGCCACCTCCACCCTCGAGGGCCAGGAGCTTGACTTCCTCAGCGCCGCCGTCCTGAACAACTCCAACACCTGGCACCGGCCCTGAACTTCACGGTCACGACAAAGGCCCACCACGACCCGTCGTGGTGGGCCTTCTGCGTCGTCACCCACCGCTTCAGGTGTGTGACCGAGGACACAGGTCTGGGGACTGCGCCCATCCGCTAGGCCCGGACCTTCCTTCCCATCCGCACCAACAGATGGGAAGACACGATGACCACCACCAAGAAGAACGCCCGCCAGGTCGCGGACTACGTGGGTCTGGACGACATGCGCGACGCGCTCATGGAGCTCGACGCCGAGTTCGCGATCCTTCCCGCCCACGCGCGCGCGGAGATCCTCGCCGACGTCGACCTCGTGATCACCGCCGCCAAGAACCACGGCAGCCACAGCGCCTCGGCCCTGCGTACCAACCACCGCAAGATCCTCGTCGACATGACTGGCCTGTCCGAGACCACCGACCTCGTCAAGTTTCACAAGACCGACGTCGCGAACACCCTGCACCGCTACCGCAACGCCGTGGTCATGCTGCTCATCGCCGGTGCGCACTACCTGAACACCGGCGCCGCCCCAACGGTCCGCGCGGCGGTCAAGCTCCAGACCCGAACCACCCTCACCGCCCGCCCCCTGACCGACGACGAGATCGCGCTCTGCCGCACCTGGGTTGCCGCCACCCTCGTCCGCAAGCCCAACCACCGCCCCTCCTACGCCTACGCGCTCCAGGACGCCGGCGCCAACCCCGCCGAGAGCACCCGCGTCACCCTCGACGACTTCGACGACGACGAGAACCCCCACGAGGTCAAGGTCCTCGGCAACGCCCACCCCACCGCACCGGTCCACCCCCGCAACCTCCTCCTCGACGGCTTCGGCCGCACGATCCTCCAACGCCTCACCTCCGCCGCCTACCGCGCCAACAACCACGAGACCCCGCTGACCTTCGAGGGCAAGAGCAAGCCCGGCAGCGCCGCCGCCAGCGCCTCGGCCAGCGGCGTCGCCGACAACATCCTGCGCACGCTCGGACTCAAGAACGGCGACGTCACCGCCGCCGCTGTCGTCCTCTGGCGCATCAAGACCGTCTGGGACCTCCACGGCCAGGACGCCGCCATGTCCATCTCCGGCCGCACCGAGGTCGCCCACATCTGCAACCGCATCTACCCCGCCGGCCTGCCCCGCATCCCCTCCGCCGTCGAAGAGCCGGTGATCCTGCGCTTCTGAGCGGCAGCGAGCGCCGCTTGCCACGCGCCTGGTCCGCCTGTGCCCTGGCGGGGTCCCTACCCGTGGCATTGCAGCAATCTCGGGACACCCCGCCGCAAAGCACCTAACCTTCCCGTACTCGACGATCGGGGTAGGGCACATGCCGGGACCGGGCGAGGGGCTGGGCGCTTCCTTGACGCTCCTCATCGACTCCAACGTGTTCATCGCCGTCGAGGACCACTCCACCTCCTCGCACGTGAACGGACCGGCCGCGGCCGAACTTCACCGGCTCGCCGCCCGCCTCGGACATCGCATCGTCATCAGCCACGGCACTCGTTCCGATCTGCTGCGCGCACCCGATCCCTTGAAGGGGCAGCGACAGAGAGCGCTCGACCGCTACCTGGTCTTGAGCCCGGTCAAGGACGACCCCGTGCTCGCCGCACAGTTCCCCGCCGTGCGCGGTCCGAACGACCAGGCCGACCTTGAGGTCGGATCCGCCTTCGCGACAGGTGTTGCCCATTGGCTCGTCACCGAGGACGCGAAGCTGCGCGGGCGTCTTCAGCGCGCCGGACACAGCGACGTGTTCGCGCTCACCGAGGCCATCGAAGCCCTCAACTCTCAACTGGCGACGCCGACAGCACTCCCCACCGTCGAGACCGTCGACGCCTACGAGCTCGACTCACATGCCGACATCTTCACCACGCTCAAGGCCGACTACGACGGGTTCACGCACTGGTGGCGCACCAAGGTCTGCGCCGGGAACCGCAAGGCCATCATCCTCGGCACGGCCGGCGCCCCGCAGGGCCTGTGCGTACCCAAGCTGGAGCACGACCGCCCCCACGGCCTCGAGGGCACGGTCCTCAAGCTCTGCACCTTCAAGGTCTCGGACGGATTCCGCGGCGTCGCACGAGGCGAGCTCCTCCTGCAAGCAGCCATCGAGACCGCTCGACAGCACAGCGTGGGAACCCTGTACTTGGAGGTGCTCCCGGACAAGGAGGACCTGATCGTGTGGCTCGCGAGGTTCGGGTTCGAGGTCCGTCCGGGGCACTCGACCCCGCGCGGGGAGGCCGTGTACGTGAAGCACCTCATCCCGCCCGCCGATCGCGCTCCCCGCCACCCCCTCGAGCACGCCATCGCGCACGGGCCCGGACACGTACTCGTCCACCGGCCGACCGCGGTGCCCATCCAGCCGACGTGGCACCGACAGCTCTTCCCCCAGGCGGACCAGCAAGGCGACCTCTTCACCGGCCTCGACGCCTGCGGCAACGCCATCCGCAAGGTCTACGTGTGCCAGAGCCCGACCCGGTACCTCGACCCTGGCGACACGCTCCTATTCGTCCTCACCGGCACCGGCGACACCCGCGTCACGGCCATCGGCGTGGTGGAGGAGACATTGGTGACAGCGGATGCGGGACAAATGCTGGGCTTCACGGCATCGCGCAGCGTGTACAGCGCCGACCAGATCCGTCAGTGGTGCAAGGTAGAAACACTTGCGATCCGCTTCCGACTCGACCGCGTCCTCAACGAACAATGGCCGCTCGCCGAGTTGGAAGAGCACGGGCTGCTGAAGAGCTCGCCCCAGAGCATCACCCGACTCAAGGACGGAGCCACGGCGTGGGTCAACGACAGGTTGGCAGAGTCGCTCTGATGTCGATCCACCCGCAGTACGCACACGGGATCCTCGCCGGCACCAAGACCGTGGAGTTCCGAAAGCGACGCCTTGCGGACGACGTCACCCACGTCGTTGTCTACGCCACCGCCCCCGTGAGCGCCGTTGTCGGCGCGTTCGAGATCGAGGCGCAGCACACTCTTGACCCCACCACCCTCTGGGAGACCTTCCAGGCGGTCGCTGGCATCTCGCGCGACGGCTTCTTCTCCTACTTCGCCGGCCGCCCCCACGGGACTGGTATCGAGGTCCGTGAGGCCGTCGCCTTCGACGCCCCGCTCTCCTTGCTGGACGACTTCGAGGTCAAGCACCCGCCGCAGAGCTTTCAGTACCTCGCCGAGCATCACGCCCGCCGCACTCTCGCCGGTATGGCGACCGCCTCCGCCTGAACGGGGACAGCTGTCTGGACGGCAGTTACGCTGACCAACCAGGGGTGGCGAACTACACGGGAGTTGTCCCGAGGTTTCTCCCGTTTAAAGTCCGCACCCCCCGGGCCTCTAGCTCAATGGTCAGAGCTGCGGACTTTTAATCCGTAGGTTGTGGGTTCGAGTCCCACGGGGCCCACCCTCGTCCCGATCCCGCGGCGCCGGGAACAGCACGCCGACACGGTGCGGGGGTCAGTCGGCGGCGGAGACGCCGCCGATGCTGCCGGAGCGGAAGGCGCCGACGAACAGGGCGTGGTCGTCGCGGACGCGGGCGGCGTAGGTGCGGCCGAACTCGACGAGGTCGTCGACGAACGCGTCGCCGTCGCCGATCACGGCGGCGATGGCCTCCTCGGTCTGGAAGTCCACCAGGGTCTGGTCGGAGTCGGCGTCGGAGACGCAGTGGATCTTGGCCGTCGCCCGGCCCAGCTGGGTGACCACCGGGCCCATCTCGTCGGGCTCGTTGACGTCGCCCCAGTCGAGGTCGGACTCGTACGGCGACAGCTCGTCGACCACGAAGCCCACGCCCTCGACGGTGGTGTGGCCGAGGAACGGGTCGGCGTGCACCTGCAGCGCCCGCTGGCTGACGACCGTGCGCTCGCCCTCGTGCGCGAAGTAGCCGCGTGCGGCCGGGAGGTCGATGACGCGTCCCACCGCGGGGACGTTGGCCTGCTTCATCGTCAGCACCACGTCGTTCTCGAGCGCCTGGTTCACGCCCTCGATGAGCAGGCTGTACGCGGGCAGCCCCGCGCTGCCGATGCCGAAGCCCGACGTGGCCACCACGTCCTTGACAGCGTAGAAGTCGCGGTGGTCCTCGCGCTTGCGACGCGGGATCGTCGCCAGGTACCGCCCGTAGGCCTCCATCACGACGGCGCGCTCGTCGTCCTCGAGCGGACGGTTGCGGCTGCCGGTGCGGAAGCGTCGCTCGTGGTCCACCACGACCGACACCGTGTCGAGCAGGCCGCGGCGGCTCGAGCCGCGCGCGCTCTGCAGCACGTCCTGCAGGGCCCCGTCGGTGTTGTCGAGGCGCAGCGCGAACTCGGCGTCGTCCGAGCCGCGAACGTAGGTGTGCACCTGGTCGACGTAGGCACGCAGGTACGAGCGGGTGAGCTCCTCCACCGCCCCCTCGGGCAGCGCCTTCTGCCACCCGAGCAGGGCCAGGCTGGCGACGAAGCGCCGCAGGTCCCAGCTGAAGTGGCCGAGGTAGGCCTCGTCGAAGTCGTTGACGTCGAACACCAGGACCCCGTCGGCGTTCATGTAGGTGCCGAAGTTCTCGGCGTGGAGGTCGCCGTGGATCCACACCCGCGACGTGCGGTCGTCGGCCCAGCGGTCGTCGAGCCCGGCCATGTCGGCGTAGAACAGGCAGGCCGTGCCCCGGTAGAACGCGAAGGGGTCGCCGGCCATCTTGCGGAACTTGGTCCGGAACGCGCGCGGGCTCGCGCGCATCAGGTCGTCGAACGCCTCGACGAGGGTCGACACGATCAGGTCGGTGCGCTCCACGCTCTGGTCCACGCCCGCCACGGTAGCGGCGGCGTGAGGTTTCATGGTGCCCATGGACATCGGACTCGCAGGCAAGGTCGCTCTCGTCCCCGGCTCGACGTCGGGCATCGGGCTCGCCGTCGCTCGGTCGCTGGCGGCCGAGGGCGCGCGCGTGGTCGTGGTCGGCCGTCGCGGCGACCTCGCGCGGTCGGTCGCCGGCGAGCTGCCCGGAGCCGTCGGCGTCGAGGCCGACCTGCTCGACCCCGACGGTCTCGAGGGACTGGTCGACACCGTCACCCGGGAGGTCGGGCACGTCGACGTCCTGGTGCTCAACGGCGGCGGCCCACCGCGCGGCGTCGCGGCCGACATGACGCCCGCCGGCGCGCGCGACGCTGTCGAGCGGCTGCTGCTCCCCCACGTCCGCCTCGTCGAGGCGTTCCTGCCCGGCATGCGCGAGCGCGGCTGGGGACGGGTGGTCGCCGTCGGGTCGTCGGGCGTGCAGGAGCCGATCCAGGCGCTGGCCGCGTCCAACGTCGGACGCGCCGCGCTCGCGGGCTACCTGAAGTCGCTCGCGTCGGACGTCGCGCGCGACGGCGTCACCGTCAACATGGTCCTGCCCGGGCGCATCGACACCGACCGGGTCGCCTCGCTCGACGCCCTCACCGCCGACGGCTCGGGCCGCACGAGCGACGAGGTGCGCGCCGCGTCCGAGGCCTCCATCCCGGCCGGGCGCTACGGCCGTCCGGACGAGTTCGCCGCGGTGGTGACCTTTCTGGCCGGCGAGCCCGCCTCCTACGTCACGGGCGAGCAGGTGCGGTGCGACGGCGGGATGGTCCGGCACCACTGACCTGCCGACCGGTGACGCGACACCGCCCGGCGGGGCCGTCCGCGTCGTACGGGGGAGACGCGCGGTGGGCCGCCGCCGGACGGCGCCGATCCGGGGGACGCCTCATTCATTCCCCCGTCGTTGACCGCTCAAACACCCGGTCTCCGTCGAGTCGGTGTGGCCTCGGTCACAGCAGCGAGGTCGACCCACCCGGGTGGCCCGCCTTGGCCCGGTGGGGGAGGCTGTGCGGCATGCGCCCGACACTCCTGCTCGTGACGTTGACGCTCCTGCTGACGGCCTGCTCCGGCGGCGGGGGCGCAGAGGACGCCGCCGACGAGGCCTCGTCCGCACCGAGCAGCAGCGCCTCCCCGAGCACGGTCGCGCCCAGCACGACACCGGCGCCCACCACCGCCGCACCGACCACGCCCGCCGTGCCCACGACGGCCGACCCGGTGACCACGCCCCTCCCCCGCGCGCAGTGGCGCGAGATGCGACGGCTGGGCATGTGGCGCGAGGGGTGCCCCGCCACGCGCGCCCAGCTGCGCCGGCTCGAGCTGAACTACTACGACTGGGACGGCCAGGTGCAGCGCGGCGTCCTGGTGGTCAACCGCGACGTCGCGCCGAGCCTGTCGAGGATCTTCACCCGGCTGTTCGAGGAGAGGTTCCCCATCCGCCGGATGCAGTCCGTCGAGGCGTACGACGGTGACAGCGACGCGAGCCTGAAGGCCGACAACACTGCCGTGTACAACTGCCGTCGCCCCGACCAGATCAACGCCCCGCCGACGGCCTCGCCGCACGCCAACGGGCGCGCCATCGACATCAACCCCCGCGAGAACCCGTGGATGGACCCGCGCTGCGAGTGCTGGTCACCCATCGCCAAGTACGCCGAGCGCACCGAGGGCAAGGGCAAGATCCTCAAGGGCGGCCTGGTCTGGCGACTGTTCGAGAAGGAGGGCTGGATCTGGCAGAACATCGACGTCGCCGACTACATGCACTTCGACACCGGCTACCCGAGCAAGCCGTGGTCGAGCCCCAGGGACGACTGAACCGGTGACCGGTGACGCGAGGCGGGCTCTGAGCCGGCGACGGATGATCGGGCTCTCGGCCGCGGCGCTCTGGCCGCTCGCCGGGTGCTCACGAGCAGGGGAGGGTGACGTGACGAGGTCCGACGGCGGACGACGGGAGGCCTACGGCCAGGACGAGTCGCAGGTCGGCTGGTTGCACCTGCCCACCGGCGAGCGCCGTCCGGGCGTGGTCGTGGTGGTGCACGGCGGGTTCTGGCGCTCGCAGTACGGCGCCGAGCTGGGCGAGCCGTTGGCCGAGGACCTCGCCGCGCGCGGCTGGGTGGCCTGGAACCTGGAGTACCGCCGCGTCGGCGACGGTGGTGGCTGGCCCGCGACGTTCGAGGACGTCGCCGCCGGGATCGACCATCTCGCCGCGCTGCGCGACGACGACGGTGCGGCGCTCGACCTGTCCCAGGTGGCCGTGGTGGGCCACTCCGCCGGCGGCCACCTCGGCGCCTGGGCGGCCGGCCGCCCCCGGCTCCCCGCCGGCTCGCCCGGGTCGGACCCCACCGTGCGCGTCACGGGCGTGGTCTCGCAGGCAGGCGTGGTCGAGCTGGCCCGAGCCGCCGACGAGGGCGTGGGCGGCACGGCCGTCCCGGACCTGATGGGCGGCTCCCCCGCCGACGAGCCACGGCGCTACGCCGCCGGCGACCCGTCCGCGCTGCTGCCGCTCGGGGTCCCCGTGCGCTGCGTGCACGCGCGCGGCGACTCCAACGTGCCGTTCGACCAGAGCGAGGGGTTCGTCGCGGCCGCGCGGGAGGCGGGGGACGACGCGGCGCTCGTCGAGGCGACCGGTGACCACTTCACGCTGATCGACGTCTCGTCGCCCGACTGGGGACGGTGCGTCGACGCGCTGGAGCAGGTGCTCTGACGACCTAGCCGAGGACGAGGACGAGCAGGACGATCGCGACCGCCCAGACGGCCACGCTGGCCGAGAGGGCGAGGACGAAGCCGGCGAGACCGACCCCGTCCTTGGGTCCGATGGATCGCCGCTCGGCTCCGGGCCCGGGGGTGCCGTGGAGGTGTGAGAGGGACATGTGACGACCCTATGACGCAGACGTGTCGTCGTCCCCCCATAACGGACACAACCACTCGAAGGCGTCAGCCGGCACCACCCGGGCACGCATCCGACGGATGCCCCCATGGCCCGGTGTGGCCATCGTCACCTCACCCCTCCCGTCGGTCTCAGCCGCGCGGCAGCGCCGACCAGAGCGACCGGTCGGCAGCGCCGGTGCGGCGCTGTCCCGCCGACGACTGCGCCTTGGCGACGGCAGCCTTGGTCTTGGCTCCGTAGAAGCCGGTCTGCTGCTTGACGGGCATCCCGAGTGCGATCTGGAGCAGCAGGACCGGCTTGCCGGCCGAGGCCGGGGCGAGTCGCATCGACCCGTAGTGCTGACGCCCGTAGGCCGCGGCCGACGAGCGCGTCATGCCCTTGGCGGCGTCGAACGTGACCCGGGTGGGCTTGATCGACGACCACGTGGCCGCGTCCAGGACGCCGGTCTTGGGCAGGTCGTTGGCCTTCTGGTACTTCTTCAGCGCCTTCCAGGTGCGGGCGTCGAAGCGTCCGGTGCGCTTGGTGCCGATCGCCTTCTGCGCGCGCTTGACGTTCTTGCCCGACGCCCCCAGGTACGTGGTCGGGTACGCGTTGGTCTTGACGGTCGCCGCGACCGCCGGGCACGGCGTGGTGCGGGCGCTCGAGCGGAGCGCCGCCGACTGGCCGGAGAACACGACGCACGGGCCGTGGTCGACGGCGCCGACCCGTCCGGTCCAGAACGACGTCAGCCCGCGGGCACCGGCCCAGCTGAGCGAGACGTGGACGTGGTCGGTGTGCGACTGCGCTCCGTTGTAGTCCCGCCAGCCCATCCGGTACGACGACCAGATCTTCTTGTTGTAGATGACGTACATGACGCCGAGGCGCCGGGCCTGGGCGCCGCCGTTCTTGGTGAGGAAGTCGATGAACTGGCCGGCGGTCTTCTTCTCGGACGGGTTGTTCACGTCGAGCATGTAGTCCCAGCTGCGCCCCTCCTTGTGCTCGGACTGGCCGCCGATCGCGCAGCCGCGGCTGGTGCCGCCGTCGCGACCGATGCCGTAGGTGCGCAGCGCGAGCGAGCGGAGCTTGGCCGTGCCGGGGAGCGTCGCGGGCGAGCACGAGACCTGGGGCTGGTACGACGCGACCGCGTCGAGCGCCGCCGGCTGCGCGACCGGCGCCGTCAGCCCCTTGGGCGACGACGGCGGCGGGGTCGGTGCGGTGGCCGCCTGGGCCCCGCTCGCACCGAGCGTCCCGGTGAGGGCGATCAGCGACACGCCGATCGTCAGTACCGCTGAGATGCGTCGCGCCTGTGCCATCGTTCGCCCTTCGAGTGCCGTGGTCGGGATCATCCTGCGACGACATCCGTGACCTTGTCCTCAAAATGGGTGAGAAATCCTCCTGTGAATGCAGGAGGCCCACCGGACGTCGGTGACGTCCGGCGGGCCGGGTGCCCAGCGTCAGCTGGTGGTGGCGCTGCCGCTCTGGTTCGGCACCGTGCCCTGCTGGTTCGGCACCGTGCCCTGCTGGTTCGGCACCGTGCCCTGCTGGTTCGGGACGGTGCCGGGGCCCTGGTTGCCCTGGCCCTGCTGCGTGCCCTGGCCCTGCTGGTTGGGCATGGTGCCCTGGCCGGGGCCGCCCTGCTGGGGACCGCCGAAGCCGCCGCGTCCCCCGAAGCCGCCCTGCTCGGTGCCGGCCGAGCCGCCGGTGGCGCGTCCGACGACCATCCCGCCGAGGAAGGTGGTGGCCGCGAGCACGGCGCCGGCGATGCCGATCGCGACGGGCTTGCGGGTCAGCACCGACCACCCGCCCGGGGCGTTGATCGCCGAGGTCGGGGTCGGCTGCGCCGCGGACGCGGTGGTGTCGGTCGGCCAGTCGACCGCGGGCGGCGTCGACCCCTGCGGGGCCTGGTCCACCGGTCGGTCGAGCTCGTGGGTGCGGTCCATGTCGTTCTCCTGTCGTGTCTGCTGGATGGGGTTCGTGCCGGGGTCGGTCATGACGCGCTCGTGAGGTCGTAGACGGTGAAGGTGCCCACCGTCGTCGCGGTGAAGGTCTGCTCGACCCAGGTCTGGATCTGGCTGTCGGCCTGGCCCATGCCGCCGCCGCGGCCGTTCGAGCCGCTGGTGACGAAGTAGTGCACCTGGCCGTCGGCCACGAGGGCCTTGAACTCGGCGAGCGTCGGCGAGGGGTCGGTGCCGTTGAAGCCGCCGACGGCCATCACGGGCTCCCCCGAGGCGAGCTGGAGCGGGGCGGCGGCGTTGGCCGTCACCGCCGCGGCGGCCCAGGTGTAGTCGCCCTCCTGGAGCAGCGCGACCATCTCGTCGGTGACGCCGCTGGTGCCGTTGCCGCCGAGGAAGCCGCCCATGCCGCCTCCGCCGCCGGGTCCGCCGCGGGTCGTCGACGAGCCCGACCACGCGCTCGCCGACGGGATCGCGCCGGTGTTGGCCTTGGCCACGGTGGCCGCTGCGGAGGTGGCCGGGCCGAGCAGCGCGGCGACCGCGACGAGGCCGGCGGCCGCGACGGCCGTGCGCCGGGCCCAGCCGTGGGCGAGGTCGGGGCCGACCAGCAGCAGCACCGCGGCGGCGAACCCGGCGACGAGCACCGCCCAGCGGACCCAGCCGTGCGTGCCGGTGTCGCTGAGGAGCCCGAAGGCCGTGCCGGCGGTGAGGACGGTGGTCCCGGCCATCGTCGCGCGGGCCGGCAGCTCGTGGCGTCGCCGCCACAGGACCACCGAGGCGGCGCCGACGAGCGCGCCGATCGCGGGGGCGAGCGCCACCGTGTAGTAGCTGTGGATGATCCCCTGCATGAAGCTGAACGTCAGGCCGGTGACCAGCAGCCACCCGCCCCACACGAGCGCGAAGGCGCGGGTGCGGTCGGTGCGCGGCGCGCGGCCGGCGACGACCACGAGCACCCCGAGGGCGACGAGCGCGGCCGGCAGCAGCCAGGCGATCTGCGAGCCCATCTCGGAGCCGAGCAGGCGGGTCAGGCCGGGCGTGCCCCACTGCCCGCCGGCACCTCCCCCGCCGCCGACCGAGCCGGTCTCGTCGCCGTTCAGGCGGCCGAGGCCGTTGTAACCCAGGGTCAGCTCGAGGATGCTGTTGGTCTGCGAGCCGCCGATGTAGGGACGCGACCCGGCCGGCCACAGCTCGACGGCGAGGATCCACCAGCCGGCGGCGACGAGCATCGTGGCGAACGCGGCGAGCAGGTGCAGCACCCGCCTGCCGAGGCTGACGCGGGCCGCGACGGCGTAGGCCGCGACGAACCCCGGCAGCACCAGGAACGCCTGCATCATCTTGGACAGGAAGGCGAAGCCGACGAGTGCACCGGCCAGGACCATCCAGCGCAGCGCACGCTTGGGCGACTCGATCGCCCGCGACACCGCGTAGGCGGCGACGACCGACAGCAGGACCAGGAGCGCGTCGGGGTTGTTGAAGCGGAACATCAGCGCGGCGACGGGCGTCAGCGCGAGCACCACCCCGGCGACGAACCCGGCGGCGGGGCCGAACCAGCGGCGCACCGATCCGTAGAGGGCCGCGACCGACACGACGCCGAGCAGCGCCTGGGGCAGTAGCATCGAGAAGCTGCTGAACCCGAGCACGCGGGCCGACAGGCCCATCAGCCACAGCGCGGCGGGCGTCTTGTCGACGGTGATCGCGTTGGACGCGTCGAGCGAGCCGAAGAACCAGGCCTTCCAGCTCTCCGAGCCCGCCTGGACGGCGGCGGCGTAGAACTCGTTGGAGTACCCGTTGACCGTGAGGTCCCACAGGTAGAGCAGCGCGGTGCCCGCCAGGAGGGACCAGAAGGCGACGCGCTCGCCGCGACTGCGGCGCGGGGCCCTCGCGGCGGCGCCCGCCGGCCCGTCGGCGACGGGGCCGGCGGAGGCGTCCGCGGGGCGGGTGAGGGTGCTGGTCACGTGGCGCTCCTGAAGACCCAGGCGTGGAACAGCCCGAACTTGACGACGGTGGCGGCGAGGTTGGCGACCGTCAGGGCCACGATCTCGACGGTGGTGGACGGCACGGTGGCGCCCGCGTGGACCAGCGCCAGAGTGCCGGCGGTCAGGCCCCAGCCGACGGCGAAGGTCACCAGCCCCTTGAGGTGGTGGGTGGTGCGGCCGACGCGTCCGCTCACCCCGAAGGTGAAGCGGCGGTTCAGCGCGGTGTTGCCGACGGCGGTGATCAGCAGCGAGGCGAGGTTGGCGGCCTGGGCCCCCATGACGTTGCGCAGCAGCAGGAACAGCACGGCGTACGCGACGGTGCTGAGCACGCCGACGGCGGCGAACCGCGCGAGTCGCACGGGCAGCGGCGCCCGGGTGGGTCCGAGGGTGCGGCGGGCGAACTCCTCGCCCAGCGCCTCGAGGCCGAGCCGTCCGTGGGCGGCGTCGCGACGGACGCGGACGACGCCCTTGAGGTCCTCGAGCACGGTCTTCTTGACGTCGACGCGCGAGTCGGGGTCGTCCACCCAGTCGACCGGCACCTCGTGGATGCGCAGGCCCGCGCGCTCGGCGAGGACGAGCAGCTCGGTGTCGAAGAACCAGCTGCCGTCCTTGACGAGCGGCAGCAGGCGCGCGGCGACGTCGGCGCGCACGGCCTTGAATCCGCACTGCGCGTCGCTGAAGCGGACGCCGAGGGCGGTGCGGAGCAGCACGTTGTAGCCGCGGGAGAGGAACTCGCGGTAGCTGCCGCGGACGACGCGGGATCCGGGGGCCAGCCGGGTGCCGATCGCGACGTCGCTGTGCCGCGACAGCAGGGGGGCCGTCAGCGGCAGCAGGGCGTCGAGGTCGGTGGACAGGTCGACGTCCATGTATGCGAGCACCTCGGCGTCGCTGCACGACCAGACGGTCTTGAGCGCGTTGCCCCGACCCGGCTTCTCCAGCCGGACGGCGCGCACGCCGTCGAGCTCGTCGGCGAGGTCCTGCGCGACCTGCCAGGTGTCGTCGGTGCTGCCGTTGTCGACGATGCACACGTCGGCGGTGAAGGGGTACGAGACGTCGAGGTAGGTGCGCAGGCGCCGGACGCTCGACGCGAGCCCGGCCTCCTCGTTCTTGACCGGCACCAGGATCTCGACGCGGCTCGCGGCGGCGTCGCGGGCACGGTCGGGCAGCGCCTGCGGGGCGAGGGACGGGGGCGGGGTGGGCGTCCGGTCCAGACCCGGAGCGACTGCGGTGGCTTCCATGTCCCGAACTCTGACGCCGCCACCTGCGTGTCAACCCCGACCGACCTGTGGCCTGCCTGTGACTTGGAGGCGGCGGCAGCGCCGGCCGGGGTCCGGGCTCGTGGACGGTCCGTCCGGCCCGGGGCGACGGGAGAATCGAGGTCGTGGTTCGCATCGGGGCCGAACCTCGACTCTCCCGTGCACGGGGCGGGGAGGGCGGCAGCGAGGGACGGGCCGGTGCCCACGACCGCCACCAGCCGGCACCTCGATGCCGATTCTCACGTCCCGCAGACCGAGGAATCG
>NZ_JBMGQR010000070.1:0-22055 GCF_049059935.1 Solicola agrisoli
GGCCCATGGGCCTGTGAGGCACCGACAACTTCTGCGTGTGGCGGGTGATCGTGGTGACGCGGCACGAATCCGGCTGTCGCGCGACGACGGCGCGGCCCTAGCGTCGTCGCGTGACCACCTCCCCCGACGCGCCCGCGCGCGCCCGCGACCTCTCCCTGCTCGCCGCCGCCGTGACGGTCGTGCTGTGGGCGTCGGCGTTCGTCGGCATCCGCGCCGTCGGCGACGCGTTCTCGCCCGGCCCGCTCGCGCTCGGCCGGCTGCTGGTGGGGGCGCTGGTGCTCGGCGTGGTGGCGTGGCCGCGACGCGGGCCCTGGCCTCGGGGCCGCACGCTCGTCTACGTCCTGGGGTTCGGTGCCCTGTGGTTCGGCGCGTACAACGTCGCGCTCAACGCCGGCGAGCAGCACGTCGACGCGGGGACGGCGGCGCTGCTCGTCCAGCTCGGCCCGATCCTGATCGCGGTGCTGGCCGGGCTCTTCCAGGGCGAGGGCTTCCCGCCCACCCTGGTCGCCGGGATCGCGGTCGCGTTCTGCGGGGTCGCCCTGATCGCGTTTGGGTCGGGCGACGGCGGCCTGGCCGGCGACCGTCTCGGGGTCCTGCTCTGCGTGGCGGCCGCCGTGCTCTACGCCGCCGGCGTGCTGCTGCAGAAGCCGGCCCTGCGCACCCTCGACGGCCTGCAGGCCACCTGGCTCGGCTGCCTGGTCGGCGCGGCCGTCTGCCTGCCCTACCTGCCCGCGCTCGTCGGCGAGACGCGGAACGCGTCGGCCGGCGCGCTCGCGGGCGTGGTCTACCTCGGCGTCTTCCCGACGGCGATCGCCTTCACGACCTGGGCGTACGCGCTCCGGCGCCTCGGCGCGGGGCGCACGAGCGCGACGACGTACCTCGTCCCGGCGATCGCCGTCCTGCTGTCGTGGGCCGTGCTCGGTGAGACGCCCACGGCGGTCGGGTTCGCCGGCGGGGCGCTGTGCCTGGCAGGCGTCGCGATCACCCGGATGCGACGACGGGCGGTGTGACCACCGCCTCCCGGGCATGAGGTGCGTCCTGTCGACGCGTCGCCTACTCTTTCCATCATGGAACAGTTTGAGCGCGGCACCACCCTGCGTCGAGTCGCCACGTCGTCCGCGTCCCCACGCCTGAAGTGGGTGGTCGTCCTCGTCGCCGTCCTGCTGTCGGGCTTCGCGCTCGCGTCGGGCGTCTCGGCGAAGGAGGCCACCGGCCCCGCGGCCGGCCTGCCCGACGGCTACGACTCGACGACCGTCGCGCAGCTGGAGTCGTCGTTCCCCAGCAGCGACGTCGCCCCCGCCATCGTGGTGGTCGACCGTGACGGCGAGGCGCTGACGGCCGACGACACCCGGGCCGTCGCCGCACTCGCGCAGCGGCTGCAGGGCTTCAGCGTGGTCGAGGGTGCGCCGCTGACGCCGGTGGCCGCCTCGGACGGCGAGGCGTCGATCATCGCGGTGCCGCTGTCGACGGCGGTGTCGCAGGAGAAGCTGGACGAGACTGTCACCGAGCTGCGCGCCGCCGCGCGCGACGGCCTGCCGGGCGACCTGCGCGCCCAGGTGACCGGCGGCCCGGCGTTCCAGGTCGACCTCGCGTCGGTCTTCGACGGCGCCGACATCCGCCTGCTGCTCACCACCGCCGGCGTCGTGGCCCTGCTCCTGCTCGTCACCTACCGGAGCCCGTGGCTGTGGCTCGTCCCGCTGACCGTGGTGGGCGTGGCCGACCGCGTGGCCGCGACGCTCGTGAGCGTCGGCACCCAGGTGTTCGGCTTCACCGTCGACCCCTCGACGGTGGGCATCACGTCGGTGCTCGTCTTCGGCGCCGGCACCAACTACGCGCTGCTGCTCATCGCCCGGTACCGCGAGGAGCTGCGTCGCACCGAGGACCGGCAGGACGCGATGCGGCACGCGCTCGGCCAGGCCGGGCCCGCCGTGCTGGCGAGCTCGGGCACGGTCGTCCTCGCGCTGCTCGCGCTGACCTTCGCCGTCACGCCCTCCAACCGCAGCCTCGGCTACGCGGGTGCCATCGGCATCGCGACGGCCGTCGTCTACGCGCTCGTCGTGCTGCCCGCGGCGATGGTGCTGTTCGGTCGCGGCCTGTTCTGGCCGTTCGTCCCCCGCGTCGGCCAGCCCGACCCCACGCGCACCGGCCCCTGGTCCAAGGTGGGCGGCGCCGTCGTTCGGCGTCCGGTCCCGATCCTGGTGGGCAGCGTCCTGGTGCTCGCCGTGCTCGCGTCCGGCGTGCTCGGCGCGCGGCTGGGGCTCTCGCAGAACGAGCAGTTCCGCACCCAGCCCGAGTCGGTGCAGGGCCAGAAGGTGCTCGCCTCGGCGTTCCCGGCCGGGTCGTCGGAGCCGACCACCGTCGTCGCGCCCGCGTCACGCGTGGCTGAGGTGACCGCCGCCGTGCGCGGCGTCGAGGGCGTCGACGACGTCGCCACCGGCGCGGAGGCGGACGGACGGACGACGCTGTCGGTGGTGCTCGCGGCGGACCCCGAGTCCGCGGCGTCGTCCGCCACCATCGAGCGCATCCGCTCCACCCTCGACGGCAGCGCGCTCGTGGGCGGGCCCGACGCGCAGGCGCTGGACGAGCGCGACGCCGCCTCGCACGACCAGCGCGTCGTCATCCCGGTCGTGCTGGCGATCGTTCTGGTGGTGCTCCTGCTGCTGCTCCGCTCGGCGGTCGCGGCCGTCACGCTGCTCGCGACGGTGGTGGCCAGCTACGGCGCGAGCCTCGGCGCGAGCTGGTGGGCGTTCACCCACCTGTTCGACTTCCCGGCGCTCGACCTGCAGGTGCCGCTGCTGGCGTTCTTGTTCCTGGTGGCGCTCGGGGTGGACTACAACATCTTCCTCACCACCCGGGCACGCGAGGAGGCGCGGTCGACGTCGACCCGGGGGTCGACGTCGACCCGGGAGGCGATCGCGACCGCGCTGGCCGTCACCGGCGGCGTCATCACCAGCGCCGGCATCCTGCTCGCGGCGGTGTTCACCGTGCTCGGCGTGCTGCCGCTCATCACGCTGACGCAGATCGGCATCATCGTCGGCTTCGGCGTCCTGCTCGACACCCTGCTGGTGCGCACCGTCCTCGTCCCCGCCGCCGTCGCCGTCCTCGGCGACCGGTTCTGGTGGCCCGGCAACCCCCGCCGCGGCGACCACGCGGCCGCCCCGTCCCCCCACGAGGAGCCCGTCCCCACCGCCTGACGGTTTCCCAGGTTCACCTGGGACTCCGACGACACCCCGGAGAACTTCCCGTGGTGTCGTCGGTCTTCCGGGGGAGGTGGGACGGGAGGGGACCGTGGGACGTCGGCGTGACGCGCGGCGCCGTCCGTCCCACCCGCCCCACTTCACCCGGAGAACTGTCCCGGTACCTGGAAAGTTCTCCGTGGTCCCGGAGGTTTCCCAGGTTCACCTGGGAAACCGGTGACGGGTGGGGCGGACGGGGGTCAGGGGCGGAGGACGGAGCGGAAGAAGTCGTCGGCGAGGGCGCGCTGGGCGGTGAGGTCGGTGCGGACGTCGCCGAAGACCTCGGGGGACGCCGCCAGCTCGTCGCCGACGAAGGCGGCGAGCGCGGGAGGCACCCGTCCCTCGCCGAGCTCGCGGGTGACGGCCTTGGCGGCGACGAGGTCGTCCACCTCGGACGCGACGGCCGCGGGCACGTCCGCCTGCGCCACCAGCGTCGGCAGGTCCATCGGCGGGAGGCCGGACGACGGGTGCTGCCGCAGCCAGCGGACGGCCACGGCCGGGCGCAGCGCGTAGAAGAACTTCTTGAACCGTCCGTCGCCGCCGTTGTACGCACTCCACTGCAGCTGCCCCAGGTGCAGGTAGTGCCGGCCGACCCGCGCGCGGTCGAGCACCTCGTCGGCCAGCGCGAGGAAGCCGTCACGGAACGCCGAGTCGCCGTCATAGACGATCGGTGAGCGCAGCCACTCGGTCACCGTCGCGTTGCCGCGCAGCAGCAGCTGCACCGCCTTCTGCACGTCCCACCCGTTGACGTCGAGCACCGCGTCCAGCGGGGTCTCGATCACGTCGCGCGGCGGCCAGCAGGTGAGGTAGTCGCGGGTGGGGCGCACGTACAGGAACCGGCAGTCGTAGTCGCTGTCGGGCGACGGGAACCCCCACGCGCGGCTGCCGCTCTCGATCGCCCAGGGAACCCGCACCCCGTGCTCGGCGACGACGCCCGCGAGGCGCGCGTCCACCTGGGCGACGACGCCCGCGTCCATGTCGTCGGAGAGCGCGCGCACTACTCCCCCAGGAGCCGCGCGACCAGGTCGCGGACGAGCAGGTGGCCGTTCTGCGTCAGGATCGACTCGGCGTGGAACTGCACGCCCGCGAAGTGCGGACCGGTCAGCGTGTGGACGTCGCCGGTGGCGGGGTCGGCCTCGACGGTGATGCCCGCGGGCAGTCCCGACGCGGGCGCCCGCGCGACGAAGGTGTTGTAGAAGCCGACGGTCTCGGCGCGGCCTCCGACGAGCAACCGGCTCTGCGTGCCCTGGAACACGATGTCCTTGTACGCCAGGTCCAGACCGAGCGCGCCCGACAGCACCTGGTGGCCCAGGCACACGGCGAGGAACGGCTTCTCCGCCGCGAGCAGGTCGTCCACGAGCCGGCGCGCGGTGGCGATCTTGGGGTCGTCGAGGTCGCGCGGGTCGCCCGGACCGGGCCCCACCACCACCAGGTCGTACTCGTCGAGCTGCGCGAGGTCGCGGTAGTCGCGGTGCCGCAGCACGTCGGTGCGCACCCCGAGCACGCCGAGCAGGTGGCGCAGCATGTTGACGAAGTCGTCCTCGTGGTCGACGACGACCGCGCGCCTCCCGGCCAGCCCCGGCACCGGCGGCGACCCGCCCTGGTCGCTGAGCCAGAACTGGCTGAGCCGCTGGTTGCGACGGCCCAGCGCGATCAGCACCTCGTCGTCGCGGGCGAACGCGTCGTACCCCTCGCCCTGCGGGGGCGCGGCGGGGACGAGGCCGAACGCGCTGAGGATGCCCGCCGCCTTGGCGTGCGTCTCGGCGGTCTCGTGGGCCGGGTCGGAGTCGCGGACGAGCGTCGCGCCGGCCGTCACCACCAGGTTGCCGTCGAGGTCGACGTCGGCCATGCGGATCAGGATGGGGGCGTCGGCGCGCTGCCCGCCGTCGGAGTCGCGTCCCACCAGCGCCATCACCGAGGCGTAGTAGCCGCGACCGGCGTCCTCGTACCGGGCGATCAGGCGGCACGCGTTCTCCACCGGGCTGCCGGTGACGGTGGCGGCGAACATGGAGTCGCGCAGGACGTCGCGGACGTCGCGGTCGGTGTCGCCGGCGAGCAGGTACTCGGTGTGCACGAGGTGCGACATGGGCTTGAGGTACGGCCCGAGCACGAGCCCGCCCTCGTGGCAGATGTCGCACATCATCTTGAGCTCCTCGTCCACCACCATGAAGAGCTCGTAGATCTCCTTCTCGTCCTCGAGGAACTCGAGCAGCGCGGCCTTGCGGGCCGCCTGGGTGTCCAGGCCGCGCAGCCGGAACGTCCCGCTGATCGGGTTCATCCGCACCTGGCCGCGGTCGAGGCTGACGTGCCGCTCGGGGCTCGCACCGACCAGGAACCGGTCGCCGGTGAACACGCAGAACGTCCAGTGCGCGCCGCGCTCGCGGACGAGCAGCGTGCGGAGCACCGACCACGCCGCCTCGTGCCCCCAGTCGGCCACCTGCGCCCGGTAGCGCCGGGCGACGACGAGGTTCGCCCCCTCGCCCCGCCCGATCTCGTCGGCGATGACCTGCTCGACCATCGCGCCGTACGCGTCGTCGTCGGTCTCGAACCCGCCGCGGTCGACGAAGTCGAGCTCGCGCTCGGGCAGCAGCGCGAGCATCTCGGCCAGCGGCACCTCGAGCACGAGGTCGCAGCGCACGACCGTCAGCGGGGTGCCGTCGTCGACGGCCTCGAAGCCGCGCTCGCGCACCTGCGCGTAGGGGACGACGACGAGGTGGTCGTGGGACGGGCCGCCCTCGGGCGCGCCGTCCAGCACCGGGACGTCGGCCAGGCGCTCGACGTCGCGGCGCGCGCCGGCGACCACCGTCACGGTGTCGGAGTCGCGCACGCGGACGATGGCGTACGCCTCGTGGTCGGCGAGCTGGGCCAGCAGGCTCATGGGGATCCTTCGGTCGGGTGCCCGCGGCTCCGGCCGGGACGTCACCGGGCCACCGTCAGGCGGTGGTCGGGACAGGACGAGCTCGGACCACCTACAGGTGGTCCCACCAGGAGAGGAGGCGAGTCGTCACGCCCGGGATCCTACAGCGGCACCCCGCTGTCGGTCCCACGTGCCAGGATGGACGGCGTGCGGGGCCGGACTCAGGGGCAGGACGCCGACCCGCCGCGCCACGAGACGCTCTACACCGAGCTGTTCGAGCAGAGCCCGGTCGGCATCGCCCTGGCCGACGAGCGCGGGCTGTTCATCGACGTCAACGGCGCCTGGTGCCGGCTCCTCGGCCGTCCGGTCGACGAGATCCTCGGCCGCTCCTCGCGCGACTTCACCCACGCCGACGACCTCGACGACCACGCCCGCGCGGGCTCGATGATGGCCGAGGCCGAGGACGGCGTCGCGCAGGTCGAGAAGCGCTTCGTGCGGCCCGACGGGTCGGTGCGCTGGGTGCTGATGACGTTCTCGTCCATCGCGGGGCCGCAGGGCCAGCCGTGGACGGTCGCGCACGCCCAGGACCTCACCACCCGCAAGCGCATCGAGTCCGCCCTCGAGGAGTCGCGCGCCGAGCTGCAGCTGCTCGCCACCACCGACCCGCTCACCGGCTGCCTGAACCGACGCTCGTGGGACGACGCCGTCGCCACGCTGGTGGCCGAGACCGTCGCCACCGGGCGTCCGCTCACCCTCGGCCTGGTCGACTTCGACGGCTTCAAGGCGTTCAACGACCGGCACGGCCACGCCGCCGGCGACGCCGTGCTCGTCGAGTTCGCGCAGGCGACGCACGCCCTGCTCTCCGGCGACGACGTGCTGGCGCGCTGGGGCGGCGACGAGTTCGCGATCGCGCTGCCCGGCACCACGCCCGCCGACGCGATCGAGCTGGCGGGCCGGCTGGGCGAGGACCTCCCCGGCCGGCTGGCGTGCTCGGTCGGCCTGGCCCAGCTGCGCCCGGGCGAGAGCCCGTTGACGTGCCTGGCCCGGGCCGACCGCCGGCTCTACCGCGCCAAGGCGACGGCCCGCGACGCGCTCGGCCTTCAGGGGGTCGTGGGCTCGGTCGAGCCGCTCGAGGGCAGCGGGTAGTAGTCCTGCACCTGCACCTGCCCGCCGGTCTCGAGGTCGACGGGCTGCAGGCCCACCGGGCGTCCGTCGGCGAAGGTCACCAGCGTCACCTGGGCCGGGCGGCGCAGCTTGGAGCCGAGCGCGAACGCGTAGACCGCGCCGCCGGTGCTGGCGCCGGTGAACGTGGTGGTGACGGCGCCGTCCGGGCCGTCGACCGTGGTGGGCCCCACCTGGCGGTGCAGGTGGCCCGACAGCACGAGGTCGACGCAGCCGGACTGCGCGAGCTCGGTGGCCGAGGCGGCGCTGTGCACCACCGCGGTGGTGATCTCGTCGTCGGCGCAGGCGGCCTCGGTGAGGCGCTCGTCCTGCTCGGTCAGCGTCTCGGTGCCCTGGGTGTACTCGGCGGTGAACCCCGAGCTGCGCGGGTCGGCGTCGCCGATGAACGCGATGCCCCCGACGTCGGCGCGCTCGCCGTCGAGCACGGTGAAGCCCTCGTCGGCGAGGGCCCGGGGGATCGCGGGGCCCGTGTCGTGGTTGCCGACGACGCCCACCCGGTCGTAGTCACGGAACTCGCGGGCGATCGAGTTGATGCTGAACCGCTCCCAGGAGCCGCCGCTGGACGTGTCGTCGCCGCCGTCGATGAGCACGCTGGCCCCACCGACGCGTCCGATCGCCGCGGCGACGGGGTCCATGCCGATGTTGTCGTGGCGGTCGGTGACGAAGACCGCGACCGTCTCGTCGTCGGAGGGCTGACGGACCTGGTCGGCGACGTCGTCCACCGAGTCCTCGAGGTCGCCGTAGAACTTCTGGGACGTCTGGTAGGTCGAGATGGCACTGTCGACGATCGCGAGGCCCGCGCGCGTCGCGCTGCTGCGGGCCAGCTCGACGCGGTCGAGGACGGGGTCGGAGTCGAGCTCGGGGTAGTACGACCGCAGCGGCCGCCAGCCGTCGACGCCCGAGGCGGACTCCTCGTCCTGCCCGACCGGCACGGCCACCAGGGCCAGGCCCGCGACGAGCGCGGTGGCGCCCGCCGCGACCACGACCGGGCGGCGACGGACCAGCGCGACCGGGCGTCGCAGCGTGCGACCCACCTCGGCACGACGACGTTCGCCGACGACCGACCAGCCCACCGCGAGCACCAGGACGGCGAGAAGCCCCCAGCCGACGCCGACGAGGATCGCCGAGCGCGCCATGTCGCGCACCGTGGCGCTGACCCGCTGGATCTCACCGGCCGGCTGGCTCGCGATGACGGCGTCGCGGACGACGAGCTGGTTGACGTCGTCGGCGTCGGTGTCGCCCACGCGGATGCGCACGCCCAGGTTCGCCGGCTGGTCGGTGGGCAGCCGCATCTGCGGCAGCAACGGGCCGAAGTCGAGCGTGGCGTGACCGTCGAAGGTCGGCTGCACGGTGGTGGTGTGCGCGCCGATGACGACGGTGCGCGACGCGTGGTCGAACGACCAGAGCCCGGCACCGACGGCCACGAGCACCCCGACGACCAGCAGCACGGCGGCGCGCAGGAGCGCACCGGGGCGGAGCAGGCGACGCATCTACACGGTGCCCTCGGGGCGGGCGCGGTCGAGCCAACGACGGGTGGCGCCGACCGTGAGCAGACGCTGGGTGGCGCGCGTCAGCACGACGTAGAGCGTGCGCCAGCCCGCGGGCGACTCGTCGACGATGCCGTCGGGCTCGACGACGAGCACGGCGTCGAACTCCAGGCCCTTGGTGTCGAGGCCATCGAGGACGCTCGCGCGTCCCTGCAGGTCGCCGAGCACCCGGTCGAGCCGGGCCGTGACCTCGTCGCGCAGGGCCACCGGGACGACGACGGCGATCGTGCCCTCGACCTCGCCGGCCAGCCCGCGCAGCGCCGACTCCACGGCGTCACCGAGGTCGGAACCGTCGGCGACGGACCGGTGCTCGGGCTCGCTGCCGGTGCGGCGGACCGCCTCGGGCAGGTCGGGCGCGTCGATGCCGGCGCGGGCGACGTCAGCGGCGAGGTCGTAGATCTCGGCGGAGTTGCGGTAGTTGGTGGAGAGCCGGAACGCGTGCTCGGGCAGCTCGGCGAGGGCCTCGGCGCGGGCGCGCGCGGCCTCCTCGGGGTGCGGCCACGACGACTGCGCGGCGTCGCCGACGATGGTCCAGCTCGCGTAGCGGCCGCGTCGTCCGAGCATCCGCCACTGCATCGGCGAGAGGTCCTGCGCCTCGTCGACGAGCACGTGCGCGAACCCGTCGTCCTCGATGCTGCCGGTGGCGCGCAGGCGGTCGCGGTCGTCCTTCTCCTCGCGCTCGAAGCTCATCAGCTGCTTGACCTCGAACGTGTCGTCCTCGTCGTCGGAGCTGCGCACCTCGCCGAGCAGGTAGCGCAGCTCGTCGATGAGCGGGACGTCCTCGACCGACGGCTCGGGGTGGCGCTGCCACGCCTCGACGAGCGCGTCGACCTCGGCGACGTCGAGCAGGCCGCGTGCGTAGCGCGCCAGGCGCTCACGGTCGCGCAGCGACTCCCACACCTCGACGGCGTCGAGCGGCGGCCACCAGGCCTCCACGAACTCCTCGAACGCGTCGTCGGACTCGATCGTGTCGGCGAAGCCGGCCTTCTCGTTCTCCAGCGCACG
This sequence comes from Solicola agrisoli, assembly GCF_049059935.1. Taxonomy (NCBI): domain Bacteria; kingdom Bacillati; phylum Actinomycetota; class Actinomycetes; order Propionibacteriales; family Nocardioidaceae; genus Solicola; species Solicola agrisoli. Next base: position 9,828 of record NZ_JBMGQR010000070.1, read on the forward strand.
CTCGCCCGCGACCTGCGCCCACAGCGCGTCGAGGAGCGTGCCGCGAACCTTGGTGTAGGCGCGGTTGCGGCGCTGGCCCGACGACAGCAGCTGACGACGGATGCGGGCGAGGTCGTCGGCGGAGAACCGCAGGACGTCGTCCTTGTAGAAGTAGCGGAACTCGGTGGGCTCGCCGGGCTGGGCGGCCTGGACGGCGCGCCCGAGCAGGCGCGTCATGCGCGACGAGCCCTTGACGGCAGCCACCGCGGGCACGTCGTGACGGTGCGACTTGAGGCCGTCGACGACCTCGCCGAGCGAGCGCAACGTCACGCTGGTCTCGCCGAGGCTGGGCAGCACCCGCTCGATGTAGCCCATGAAGACGCCGGACGGGCCGACCACCAGCACACCGCCGGACTCGAAGCGGCGACGGTCGGTGTAGAGCAGGTAGGCCGCGCGGTGGAGGGCGACGACGGTCTTGCCCGTGCCGGGGCCGCCGCCGATGGTGGTCGCGCCGCGGGAGGGCGCGCGGATGGCGGCGTCCTGCTCCTTCTGGATGGTGGCGACGACGGAGTGCATGGTGCTGTCGCGGGCGCGCGACAGGCTCGCGAGCAGCGCGCCCTCGCCGACGACGACCATGTCGTCGGGCGCGTGGTCGGCGTCGAGGAGGTCGTCCTCGACGCCCACGACGGTGGCGCCGGCGCAGCGCAGCACGCGGCGGCGGACGACGCCGGCCGGGTCCTGCGCGGTGGCCTGGTAGAACACGGCGGCGGCCGGGGCGCGCCAGTCGATGAGCAGGATGTCGCGGTCGGCGTCGCGGACCCCGATCCGGCCGATGTAGCGGGGGTCGCCGGCGGCGGTGTCGAGCCGGCCGAACACCAGGCCGTCGTGTGCCGCGTCGAGCGCGGCGATGCGCTTGGCGGCCTGGAAGACCATGGCGTCGCGCTCGACGAGCCCGCCCTCGTGGCCGAGGTGGCCGCGGGCGTAGCCCTCGGCGGCCAGCGCGCGGGCGGCGACGGCGGACTGCTCGAGCCGTCCGTAGACGACGTCGACGTAGGCCTGCTCGTGGGCGATCTCGCGCTGCGCCTGCTCGTCGCTGGACTGCGGTCGCGCGGTGTCGTGCGGTGCCACCGGGCTCCTCTGACGCTCTGGGGGTGGGTCTGGACGCGTGCGTCGCAGAATCCCCGAGTCTACGTCGTCCAGGTGGCCGTCACGCCACGAGTCCCACCCTCGGTCCCGGCCTGCTCCCCGTCCGCGAGCTGAAGCCTTGGGGTGCTCATCGGGGTGCTGTGACCACCACAAGGCTTCAGATCGCGGACGAGGCGGGGACGACCGACGCGGCGAGGAGGAGGGCGGCGAGGACGAGGCGGACGACGTCGGCCCGGACCAGCGAGCGCCAGAGGTCGTCGTCCCACCCGGCGCCGAGGCGGCCGTGGAGCGGCGCGGCCCGGGTGCCGGTGACGGCCAGCAGCAGCACCAGGAGCACGGCCGCCGTGACGACGCCCGCGTCGCGGTCGGCGACCAGCGCCCAGCCGGTGGCCAGCACGAGCGCGCCGTAGACGACCACCACCAGCGGGGTGATCCGACGGCCGTGGCGGTCGTGACGCTCGGCGAAGGTGTTCGACGGCCCGTCGCCGAGCGCGGGGTAGACCAGCAGCGTCACCGTGGCCTGGAAGCCCAGGTGGACGGCCGCGGCGACGGCGAGCGCGAGCGCGGCCACGTCAGGCGGTGTGGATGGTGCCGTCACCGGCCAGCTCGAGCCCCAGCTCGAGGCCGGACAGGTACGCGGCCTCCACCTTGGACGGCGCGTGCCAGCCGTCGCCGCACAGCGAGACCCGGCGGCCGTCCTCGGCGCTCCAGAACGGCTCCTCGCGCGGGTCGGCCGGGTTCGACAGGCTCCAGCGCTGCAGGTACGTCCAGGTGGGCTCGGGCTCGATGCCGAGCACGTCACGCAGCGCACCCAGCACCTCGGGCAGCGCCGCCTGCGGGTCCTCGAGGTGGCGCGACGCGAACTCGGGGGTGGTGTGGGCGACGAGCACGGGCGCGTCGTCGCCGCGGCGACGGCCGTCGTCGGCGATCCACGACAGCACCGGGTGGTCGGCGACGAACACGCCGTCGACCTCGGGCCAGGTGCGGGCGTCGAAGCGAGCGGCGAGCGCGAGGGCCGGGTTCCAGTCACGGGTGGCGACGGCCGCGACCTCGGGCAGCTCGTCGGCCAGCAGCCGGTGCGCCTGCGGGTCGGGCATGGCGAGGACCGTCCACAACGACTCGACACCGTCCACGGTGCCCGGCCCGACGCGCCGCACCTCCTGCTGACGCACGTCGAGCCCGGTGGCGAGGTCCTCCACCAGCGAGCGCAGGCCGTGCGTCGCGGCCCAGCGGACCGGCCCGGACTTGGTGCCCGTGAGCCCGGACGCGTCGGCCGTGTGGAAGGTGTCGGTCCACTCCCGGACGAGCCCGCGCGACTCCCAGTCGCGCACCTGCGCGGCGAAGCGGTCGTCGGAGACGGTGAAGTAGGACGCGCCGGTGTCGACGGCGTGCCCGTCGTGGGTGCGGACGGCCATCCGGCCGCCGAGCCGGCGTCCCCGGTCCAGGACCACGACCTCGGGACCCCCGGCCGTGGTGGCGACGTACCGGGCGCAGGCCAGGCCGGCGATGCCGCCGCCGACCACCACGAAGGGCGGCATGACGCTCATCAGCGCAGCCGCGACATCAGGCTGCGGGCTGCTCCGACGACGATGTCGCGGTCGAACGTCATCTGGTACTCGAACTCACGGGGCGAGCCTGGCACGTCGAGGTCCTCGTCGCCGATCTCGCGGGCCAGCAGGGCGGCGGCGAAGTGCGGTCCGACCACCACGACGTCCCACTCCGAGGCCAGCGGGTCACCGTCGTCCAGCTCCGCGACGTGCAGGTTCGCCCCCCGGTTGGGACGCAGTCCCCGCCCCATCACGCCGACGAGCCCGACACGTCGGGCCAGGACGCCGTAGCGCCGGCGGGTCTCCGCGCCGAAGTACCGCTCGTCCTGGAACGACGACAGCAGCACGGCGGTCGACCCGATCCGCCGCGCCTCCCGCTCCAGGTGCTTGCTCATCTCGTGCAGCAGCGCGACGGACGCGCGTCGCGGCTCGCGGCCGGGAGGCAGGTGCGCGAACGGCGATCCGGACGGCGCGAGCGTCCGCGGCCGCTGCCTCAGCCCGAGCGCGCCCTGCTTGTCGGTGGCGTCGGGCAGGCGCGACGGCTCGCCGAGGAGCATCCCCTGGCCGAGGTCGGCGCCCATCGCGAGCGCGGCGGCGTAGTGGTCGGCGGTCTCGATGCCCTCGGCGACGATCTGGCAGTCGGTGGCCTCGGCGTGGGCGCGCACCGCGCAGACCACCTCGGCGACGACGTGGTCGGGCTGGGCCTGGGCGAGCGACATGTCGAGCTTGATCACGTCGGGCTCGACGAGCGGCATCAACGCGGTGACCGACGGGTCGGAGCCGAGGTCGTCGAGCGCGATGCCCCACCCGAGCTCGCGCAGATGGTCGACCGCGGCCATCAGCTGGGCGGGCTGGCTCATCAGGGCCCGCTCGGTGATCTCGACGACGCCGAGGAACGACGGGTCGCAGGCGGGGAACGCCGCCAGCGCGTCGACGTCGAGCGCCACCGGGTCGGCGTTGACGAACAGGGTGAGCGGCGCGCTGATGCCCGCCTCGGAGGCGTAGCGCAGGGCCGACTCGCGGAACATCGTGTCGAGCTCGCTCATCTGGCCCAGCGCCCGGGCCTCGGCGAGCATCGCCATCGGGGACTCCATCGGTCCGCGGGGGCCGCGGGCGAGTGCCTCGAACCCGACGACCGTCGCCTCGTGGAGGTCGACGATCGGCTGGAACACGCTGTGGATGGTCTCCGCGCGCAGTCCGGCGATCGCAGGCGTCATCGCCTCCGCCGACATGGCTCACCGGTCCCTTCTCACACCGACCGCAATTGTGCCCGTCAACGGCCCCGAGCAAACGCCGAACACACGAAGTCGACGACGATGTTCATCGACGGGACAGGAACGCGCGCATGGCCGCGCGGGCCTCGTCGGACCCGAAGAGCCGCGCCGACCGCGCCGCGAGGTCGTCGCCGAGCGCGTCGATGCGCTCGAGCAGCGGGGCGGCGAGGAGCGCCTTGGTCTCGCTCAGCCCCTGCCTCGGCGCGTCCCGCATGAGGGCGACCACCTGCTCCACGGCGGCGTCGAGGTCGGCGTCGGCGACCGCCCGGGTGACCAGGCCGAGACGTGCGGCCTCGTGCGCGTCGAAGGTGTCGGCGGTGAGGAAGTGCAGGGCGGCGGCGCGGTCGCCCATGCGCGGCAGGGTGGTGAGCGAGATGACGGCGGGCGCGAGCGCGAGACGCACCTCGGTGAACGAGAACGACACCGACTCCGCGGCGACGACGACGTCGGCCGCGCCCACGATGCCGAGGCCGCCGGCGCGCACAGGGCCCTGCAGACGGACGACGACGGGCACCGGCAGCGCGACGATGCGTCGCTGCATCGCGACCATCGCTCGCGAGCCCTGCTCCATGCCGTCGTCGGACGCCTCCTTGAGGTCGGCGCCGGCACAGAACGCGGGCCCCTCGGCGGCGACCACGACCACGCGCACGTCGGGGTGGTCACCGGCCGTGGCCAGCCGCTCGTCGAGCTCGCCCACCAGCCGTCGCGACAGGGCGTTGCGGTTGTGCTGGCTGTCGAGCGTGACGGTCGCGACCCCGTCGGCGACGGCCAGGTGCACCAGCTCGTCGGCCATCAGTACGACCTCGGAAGACCCAGGCTCGACTGCGCCACGAAGTTGAGGATCATCTCGCGGCTCACCGGCGCGATCCGCGAGAGCCGGGACGACGCGATCATCGACCCCAGGCCGTACTCACTCGCCAGGCCGTTCCCGCCGTGCGTCTGGACGGCGCGGTCGACGGCGTCGACGGCCGCCTCGGCCGCGGCGTACTTGGCCATGTTGGCCGCCTCGCCCGCGGCCTCGTCGTCACCGGAGTCGTAGAGCGCGGCCGCCTTCTGGGTCATCAGCGACGCGAGCTCGGTCTCGATGTACGACTGCGCAAGCGGGTGGGCGACGGCCTGGTGGGCACCGATCGGCTTGCCCCAGACGGCCCGCTCCTTGGCGTACGCCGTGGCGGCCCTCAGCGCGAAGCGGGCGGTGCCGACGGCGAACGCCGCCGCCATGATGCGCTCGGGGTTGAGCCCGGCGAACAGCTGCGCGAGCCCGGCGTCCTCGCGCCCGACGAGCGCGTCGGCGGGCAGCCGCACGTCGTCGAAGAACAGCGTGAACTGCTTCTCGGGCGAGACGACGTCCATCTCGATCGGCTGCGCGGTGAAGCCGGGGGCGTCGGTGGGGACGATGAACAGCGCGGGCTGCAGCCGTCCGCTCGCGGCCTGCTCGGTCTTGGCCACGACGAGCACGTGCGACGCCTCGTCGACCCCGGAGATGTAGGTCTTGCCGCCGCTCAGCACCCACTCCTCGCCGTCGCGGCGCGCGGTGGTGGTGATCTGGTGGGAGTTGGAGCCCGCGTCGGGCTCGGTGATCGAGAACGCCATGGTGGTGGTGCCGTCGGCGAAGCCGGGCAGCCAGTGCGCCTGCTGCGCCGGCGTGCCGAACCGGGTGATGATCGTGCCGCAGATCGCCGGCGAGACCACCATCATCAGCAGGGGGCAGCCGGCCGCGGCGAGCTCCTCGCAGACCACGGCGAGGTCGCCGATGCCGCCGCCACCGCCACCGTGCTCCTCGGGCACCGCGACGCCGAGGTACCCGTGCTTGCCGACCTCGGCCCACAGCTCGGTGGTCTTCTCGCCGTCGCGGGCCTTGCGCAGGAAGTACTCGCGGCCGAAGGTGCCGGCCAGGTCGGCGACGGCACGGCGCAGCTCGCCGCGCTCGCGCGACTCGGTGTACGAGGTGGTGGTCATGACTCTCCTCCGGGGGTGCTCTCCTCGTCGACGACCGCGAGCACCGCTCCGGACTCGACCTGGTCGCCCACCGCGGCGGTGAGCGTGGTGACGACGCCGTCGTGCGGCGCGGTCACGGTGTGCTGCATCTTCATGGCCTCGAGGACGAGGACGGTCTGGCCGCGCGTGACGGCGTCGCCCTCGGCCACCGACACCGCGACGACGGCCGCCGGCATCGGCGAGAGCAGCGAGCCCTCGGCCACCTGCTCGGACGGGTCGGCGAACCGCGGCACGCGCCGCAGCGTCGTGCCGCCGTGCGGGCCGTCGACGTCGACCTCGTCGCCGGTGCGCGTCACGCGGTAGACGTGCTGCACGCCGTCGCGCTCCAGGCGCACGTCGTCGGCGCCCACCGAGCGGGCGACGACGTCCGTGCCGACGGGCGTCAGCCTCCCGCGCACGTCGGCGTACGTGGCCGTGACCTCCGAGCCGTCCACGAGGTACGTGCGCGTGCGGGGCTGGGAGGGGACGTTGCGGAAGGCAGCCGGTACCCGGTGCTGGACGCGCGCGCCGGCGTGGACGGCCGCCGCGTCGGAGAGCGCGGCGGCGAGGACGACGTCGGCGAGCGCGACCTCGTCGAGGCGGGGTGCGCTCCACTCGTCGAGCCGCTGCTCGAGCAGGCCGGTGTGCACGCGTCCGGCGCGGACGTCGGGGTCGGCCAGCGCGCCGAGCAGGAGGTCGAGGTTGGTGCGCACCCCGTGGACGCGGGTGTCGCGCAGCGCGCCGGCGAGCACGCGGACCGCCGAGCCGCGGTCGGGCGCGTGCGCGACGACCTTGGCGAGCATCGCGTCGTAGTGGACCCCGACCACCGAGCCGGCCTCGACGCCGGCGTCGAGACGGACGCCCACCCCGTCGACGACGTCGAACGCGACCCCGGCCGCGGGGACGTCGAGCCTGCGGACGGTGCCGGTCTGCGGGGCCCAGCCGTCGGCGGGGTCCTCGGCGTACAGGCGCACCTCGATCGCGTGGCCGGACGGCTCGGGCGGCTCGCCGACGAGCGCGCGCCCCTCGGCGACCGACAGCTGCAGCGCGACGAGGTCGAGGCCGGTGACGCACTCGGTCACCGGGTGCTCGACCTGGAGCCGTGTGTTCATCTCGAGGAAGTACGCGTCGTCGCCGTCGACGAGCATCTCCACGGTGCCGGCGCCGACGTAGCCGACCGCCGCGCAGGCGGCGCGGGCCGCGTCGTGCAGGCGGGTGCGCAGGTCGTCGGAGAGACCGGGGGCGGGCGCCTCCTCGACGACCTTCTGGTGGCGACGCTGCAACGAGCAGTCGCGGTCACCCAGGACCCAGCAGGTGCCGTGCTCGTCGCACATCACCTGCACCTCGACGTGGCGGGCGGTGGGCAGGTAGGGCTCCACGAAGACGGTGCCGTCGCCGAACGACGAGCGCGCCTCGGCCTCGGCGGCCTCGAGCGCGGCGGGGAGGCCGGACGCGGAGTCGACGACGCGCATGCCACGGCCGCCGCCTCCGGCGGAGGCCTTGACGAGCAGCGGGAAGTCGTCCGGCCCGGCGGTGTCGGGGTCGACCTCGAGCACGGGCACGCCCGCGGAGGCCATCAGCTCCTTGGCGCGGACCTTGCTGCCCATCTGCTCGATGGTCTCGGGCCGTGGGCCGATCCACGCCAGGCCGGCGTCGACGACGGCGCGCGCGAACGCGGCGTCCTCGGACAGGAACCCGTAGCCGGGGTGGACGGCGTCCGCGCCGCTGCGGCGGGCGGCGTCGACGAGCAGGTCGGCGCGCAGGTAGGTGTCGGCGGCCGACGACCCCGGCAGCCGGACGGCCGCGTCGGCCTCGACGACGTGCGGCGCGTGCTCGTCGGCGTCGGAGAACACCGCCACGCTCTGGACGCCGAGCCGCCGGCACGTCGCGACGACGCGGCGGGCGATCTCGCCGCGGTTGGCGACGAGCACGCGGCTGATCTCGTGGCCGCTCACAGGCGGAACACCCCGTAGCCGCGGGCGCCCTCGACGGGCCCGTTCGCGATCGCCGACAGGCAGATGCCGAGCACCGAGCGGGTGTCGCGCGGGTCGATCACCCCGTCGTCGTAGAGCATCCCGGAGGTGAAGAAGGCCAACGACTGCTCCTCGATCTGCTGCTCGACCAGCGCCCGCATCTGCGCGTCGCCGTCCTCGTCGTAGGGCTGGCCCTTGGACTCGGCGGCCTGGCGGGCCACGATGCTGATCACTCCGGCCAGCTGCGCGGGGCCCATCACCGCCGAGCGCGCGTTGGGCCAGCTGAACATGAACCGCGGCCCGAACGCGCGGCCGCTCATCCCGTAGTGCCCGGCGCCGTAGGAGGCGCCGATGACGACCGACAGGTGCGGCACCGTCGAGTTGGAGACGGCGTTGATCATCTGCGCGCCGTGCTTGATGATGCCGCCCTGCTCGTACTCCGCGCCGACCATGTAGCCGGTGGTGTTGTGCAGGAACAGCAGGGGCGTGTCGACCTGGTTGGCCAGCTGGATGAACTGCGCGGCCTTCTGCGACTCCTGGCTGAACAGCACGCCCTGCGCGTTGGCGAGCACCCCGATCGGGTACCCGTGCAGCCGGGCGAACCCGGTCACCAGGCTCGAGCCGTAGAGCGGCTTGAACTCGTCGAAGTCCGAGCCGTCGACGAGCCGGGCGATCACCTCGCGCGGGTCGAACGGCTGCTTGGGGTCCGACGGCACCAGGTCGAGCAGCTCCTCGGGGTCGAGCGCCGGCTCGTCGTGGGCAGCCGCAGGGGCCGGCCCGGTCTTGCGCCAGTTGAGCCGGCGCACCACCTGGCGACCGAGGCGGATGGCGTCGTGCTCGTCGACGGCGAGGTGGTCGGCCAGCCCCGAGGTGCGGGCGTGCATGCCCGCACCGCCCAGCGACTCCTCGTCGGCGACCTCGCCGGTGGCCATCCTGACCAGCGGCGGGCCGCCGAGGAACACCTTGGCCCCGCCGTCGACCATGACGACGTAGTCGCTCATGCCGGGCACGTATGCGCCGCCGGCCGTGCTGTTGCCGAAGACGAGCGCGACCGTCGGCGTCCGCGCGGCGCTGGCGCGGGTGATGCCCCGGAACGTCGCGCCGCCGGGGATGAAGATGTCCTTCTGGGTGGGCAGGTCGGCACCGCCGGACTCCACGAGGTTGACCGTGGGAAGCCGGTTCTCCGCGGCGATCTCGGCGGCGCGCAGGCCCTTGCGCACCGTCAGCGGGTTGGACGAGCCGCCCTTCACGGTCGGGTCGTTGGCGATGATCATGCACTCGGTGCCCTCGACGACGCCGATGCCCGTCACGAGGCTGCCGCCCACGGGGAAGTCGGTGCCCCACGCGGCCAGCGTCGACAGCTCGAGGAACGCGGAGTCCTCGTCCAGCAGCAGCTCGACGCGTTCGCGGGCGAGCAGCTTGCCGCGTCCGCGGTGCCGGTCGACGTAGCGCTCGCCGCCGCCGGCCAGGGCCTTGGCGTGCTGGGCGGCGAGGTCGGCGACGCGCTCCAGCATCGCCTCGCGGTTCGCGGCGGCGCTCATGCGGAGTACCCGAGCAGCTTGGCGGCGAGGTCGGACAGCACCTCGTCGGCACCACCGCCGATGCCGAGGATGCGCGAGTCGCGGTAGTGCCGCTCGACCTCGGAGTCGCGCATGTACCCCGCTCCCCCGAACAGCTGGACGGCCTGGTCGACCACCTGCTTGCAGGCCTCGACGGCGTCGTTCTTGGCGATGCTCGCGTCGAGGGCCTGGCGCATCGGGTCGGCGTCGGGCGCGAGCCCGGCCTCGACCACGCTGCGCGTGTAGGTGCGCGCGGTGGTCGTCAGGCGGTGCATGTCGACGAGCCGGTGGCGCACCACCTGGCGGCCCGTCAGCGGCCGGCCGAACGTCTCCCGCTCGCGGGCGTGCGCGACGGCGAGGTCGAGGCAGCGCTGCGCGGTGGAGTAGGCCTGCACGGCCAGGCTGAGCCGCTCGGAGACGAACTGCCGCATGATCGCGACGAAGCCCGACCCCTCGGCGCCCACCAGGTTCGACGCCGGTACGCGCACGCCGTCGTAGGCGATCTCGGCGGTGTCGGAGCAGTGCCAGCCCATCTTGGCCAGCGGGCGCGACGCGGTGAAGCCGGGGCTGGCGGTGTCGACGACGAGCAGGCTGATGCCGTCGTGGCCGGGGCCGCCGGTGCGCACCGCGGTGGTGACGAAGTCGGCGCGGGTGCCCGAGGTGATGAAGGTCTTGGCGCCGTCGACGACGTAGTGGTCGCCGTCGCGGCGCGCGCGGGTGGTGAGCGCGGCGACGTCGGACCCGCCGCCAGGCTCGGTGACCGCGAGCGAGCCGATCGTCTCGCCGGCGAGCGTCGGGCGGACGTAGCGGTCGACCAGGTCGGCCTGGCCGGACGCGACGACGTGCGGCAGCGCGATGCCGTGGGTGAACAGCGCCGCGCACAGGCCGCTGGATGCGCCGGCCTCGATCAGCGCCTCGGTCTGCGTGGTGACGTCGACCGCGTCGCCGCCCTCGCCGCCGACGTCCTCGGCGAACCCGAGGCCGAGGACGCCCGCCGCCGCGGCGGTGCGGTGCAGCTCGCGCGGGACGCGTCCGTCGTCCTCCCAGTCGCGCAGGTGCGGCACGACCTCCTTGTGGGCGAACCGGGTGACGCTCTCGCGCAGCGCGAGGCGCTCGGGGGTGGTCCAGGCGGTGGTCACAGGACGTCCTTCCAGACGGGGACGGTGAGGGCCCGGACCTGCTCGCCCAGGGCCTTGGCCTGCGGGTCGGGCCGGGTGGAGGAGGCGACGCCGTCGCCGAGCAGGCCGCGGACGACGACGTTGACGGCGTGCAGGTTGCGCAGCGGGACGACGAGGACGTCGCGGTCGGCCACGTCGGGGAGCGTGCGGACGAGCGCCTCGGCCTCGTGGCAGAGCCACGTGAAGCCCGCCAGGCCACGGCCGCCCTCGGCGCGCGTCCACAGGCCGACGTTGGCGTCGCCGCCCTTGTCGCCGCTGCGGGCGTGGACGAGGTCGCCGATCGTGGCGGTCTCCCACTGGTGCTCGACGTGCACGAGGTTGACGGGGACGCCCTCGGTTGGCGGCCAGGGGTCGTCCGCCGGGCGGGTGACCTCGGGTGGCGGGACGTCGACGCGGGTGCCGTTGCCGAGGACGACGACGTGCGGCACGGACGTCTGCGGCACGTACGCCGCGGTGTAGACGCCGAACGGCGTGCCGGCCGTGGGCGGGCGCGTCACGTGGAAGCCGGGGTAGGACCCGAGGGCCAGCTCGACGACGGCCGCGGTGAACGCGCGTCCGACGGGGTCGGGAGCGGTGTCGCGCACGTGGCAGCCGAGGACGTCGCCGTCGCGCCGCCACTCGACCTCGGCCGGGCGCGTGCCGGTGGCGTCCCAGTGGTCCTCCACCTGCGCGCGGGCGAACGCGGCCTTCTCGTCGACGTCGAGACCGGTGAGCACCATCTCGACGCTGTTGCGCCAGCCGCCGAGGGTGTTGAGGCAGACCTTGACGTCGGGCGGGGGCGGGAAGCCGCGGGTGCCCGTCATCCGGACACGGTCGGGGCCGTCGGGGACGAGCTGCACGGTGCCGAGGTCGGTGGCGACGTCGGGGCCGAGGTAGACCCGGCCCTGGATCTCGTAGACGAGCTGCGCGGTGACGGTGTCGACGGTGACCGCTCCCCCGGTGCCCGGGTGCTTGGTGACGACGCAGGAGCCGTCGGCGGCGACCTCGGCGAGCGGGAACCCGAGGCGACGCTGCTGCGGGGTGTCGCGCGGGAGGTCGAGGAAGCCTGAGAAGTTGCCGCCAGTCGCCTGGGTGCCGCACTCGAGGACGTGACCGGCGAGGGTCGCGCCGGCGAGCTCGTCGTGGGCGCCGCGGCCCCACCCGTGGGCGTGCGCGGCGCACCCGACGACGACCGAGGCGTCCGTCACCCGCCCGGTGACGACGACGTCGGCGCCCGCGTCGAGCGCGGCCTTGATGCCGAACGCGCCGAGGTAGGCGTTGGCCGTCAGCGGCTCGGAGCCGCCGAACCCGGTGAGCCCGAGCTCGTCGGTGCGGCCGCGCAGGTCGTCGCCCTCGACGTGGGCGACCGCGACGCTCAGGCCCTGACGCTCGGCGACGGCCCGGACGGCGTCGGCGAGGCCGGCGGGGTTGAGGCCGCCGGCGTTGCTGACGATCCGGACGCCGCGGTCGAGCGCGAGGCCGAGGCAGTCGTCCAGCTGGCGCACGAAGGTGCGGGCGTAGCCGAGCGTCGGGTCCTTCATCGCGTCGCGGCCGAGGATGAGCATGGTGAGCTCGGCGAGCCAGTCGCCGGTGAGGAAGTCCAGCTCGCCGCCCTC
>NZ_JBMGQR010000071.1:0-21896 GCF_049059935.1 Solicola agrisoli
GATGTCGGGGCATCACCACGCACCGACAACTCCCCTGGTCGAGGGTGGGTTGTCCACAGATCCGTCGGCAGGCGGCAGATCGCCCGGAGAGGGACCCACCCTGCAGCCGTGACCATCGACCTCGGCGACCGACCTCTGACCCTGCGGGACGGACTGCTCGACGACCTCCACCGCCGGCAGCACGGCGTGGCGAGCCGTGAGCAGCTGACCGCGGCGGGGATCACCGCGCGGACGGTCGAGGCCCAGCTCAGGGCCGAGCGGTGGACCGCGCCCACCTCCACCGTGGTGACGCTGACCAACGGCCCCCTCACTCGGGACCAGCTGCTCTGGGTCGCGGTCCTCAGTGCTCCCCGACCGGCCGCGCTGGCGTGCAGCACGGCGCTCGTCCACCAGGGCTTCCGCGGACTGCTCGAGGACGACGGACTCGTCCACGTGGTCGTCGCGCGCGCGACGATGATGGCGCCGGTGGCCGGTGTGCGGATACACGAGTCACGCCGGTTCACCGCTGACGACGTCGTCGTGCGACGCGGGCTGCCCACCTGCAGCGTCGAACGGGCCGCGATCGACGTCGTGGCGTGGCAGCGCCGCCCACGGTTCGCGTACGCGGTGGTCGGCGCCGTGGTGCAGCAGCGACTGGGGACGGTCGAGCGTCTACGCGCCGAGCTGGACGCCGCCGGCCACGTCCGTCACCGCGGTCACCTCCGCTGCGCGATCGACGACGTCGCCGGCGGGGCGCAGGCGCTCGGCGAGATGGACCTGGTCCGCGCGTGCCGCCGGTTCGGGCTGCAGCGGCCGGTGGCCCAACGCGTCCGCCACGACGCTCACGGGCGCAAGCGCTACCTCGACGCCGAGTGGGACCTCGGTCCCGGACGGATCGTCGTGCTCGAGGTGGACGGTGCGCACCACCGCGAGGTGGAGCACTGGGAGGCCGACATGCGGCGCGAACGGGCGATCGTCGTCGACGGCCGGACGGTGCTGCGCTGCTCGTCCCGCGAGATCAGGCTCGACCCCGCAGCCGTGATCACCGACCTGCGCGGTGTCGGCGTCCCGTCCGCCTGACCTCCCGACTTGTCGGTGCCTGGTGATGTCGGGGCATCACCACGCACCGACAACTCCGGGGGGAGGGTCGGGGATGATGGACGCCATGCCCAGCCCCAGCTACGTCCTGACGCTCGCCTGCACCGACCGCCCGGGCATCGTGCACGCCGTCACCGGCAACCTCGCCGAGCAGGGCGCCAACATCCTGGACTCCCAGCAGTTCGGCGACCGCCGCGACACCCGCTTCTTCATGCGGGTGCACTTCGACGTGGACGGTACCGACGTCGCCGCGCTGCGCAGCGCGTTCTCCCCCGTCGCCGAGGGCCTCGGCATGGACTGGGAGCTGGAGGACGCGAGCCGTCCGTGCCGCACGCTGATCATGGTGTCGAGGTTCGGGCACTGCCTGAACGACCTGCTGTTCCGGCAGTCGAGCGGCGCGCTGCCCATCGACGTCGCCGCCGTGGTGTCGAACCACCGCGACCTCGAGCGCCTCGCCGACACCTACGAGGTGCCGTTCCACCACGTGCCCGTCACGCCCGACACCAAGCGCGACGCCGAGCAGCAGGTGCTGCGCCTCGTCGACGAGCTCGACGTCGACCTCGTCGTGCTGGCCCGGTACATGCAGATCCTGTCCGACGAGGCCAGCGAGGCGCTGTCGGGCCGGACGATCAACATCCACCACTCGTTCCTGCCCAGCTTCAAGGGCGCCAAGCCGTACCACCAGGCGTTCGACCGCGGCGTCAAGCTGATCGGCGCCACCGCGCACTACGTCACCGCGCAGCTCGACGAGGGCCCGATCATCGAGCAGGACGTCACCCGCGTGAACCACCGGATGGGCCCGGACGACATGGTGCAGGCCGGCCGTGACGTCGAGTCGCAGGTGCTGTCGCGGGCCGTCCGCTGGCACGCCGAGCGACGTCTGCTGCTCGACGGGTCGCGCGTCGTCGTGTTCTCGGCCTGATCCGCCGAGGCGGGCGCGGCGGGAAGTTGCTAGCGTCGGGACGCGTACGCCGTCGCCCTCGAACAGGAGCCCACCCGTGAGCAAGTCCCCCGTCAAGGTCGCCGTCACCGGCGCCGCCGGCCAGATCGGCTACAGCCTGCTGTTCCGCATCGCCAGCGGCAGCCTCCTCGGCCCCGACACCCCGGTGCGCCTGAGCCTGCTGGAGATCACCCCGGCGCTCAAGACGCTCGAGGGCGTCGTGATGGAGCTCGACGACTGCGCGTTCCCGCTGCTCGACGGCATCGACATCAGCGACGACGCCAACGTCGCGTTCGACGGCGTCAACCTCGCGCTGCTGGTCGGCGCCCGTCCCCGCACCAAGGGCATGGAGCGCGGCGACCTGCTCGAGGCCAACGGCGCGATCTTCACCGCGCAGGGCAAGGCGCTCAACGACCACGCCGCCGACGACGTCCGCATCGGCGTCACCGGCAACCCCGCCAACACCAACGCCCTGATCGCGCTGACCAACGCGCCCGACATCCCGAAGGAGCGCTTCTCCGCGCTCACCCGCCTCGACCACAACCGCGCCCTGTCGCAGCTGTCGGCCAAGACGGGCACCCCGGTCACCGAGATCGACCGCCTCACCATCTGGGGCAACCACTCGGCCACCCAGTACCCCGACGTGTTCCACGCGACGGTCGCCGGCAAGCCCGCCACCGACCTCGTCGAGCAGTCGTGGCTCGAGGACGACTTCATCCCGACGGTCTCCAAGCGCGGCGCCGCCATCATCGAGGCGCGCGGCTCCTCGTCGGCGGCCTCGGCCGCGTCGGCCACCGTCGACGCCGCCCGCGACTGGCTCGGCGGCACCGCCGAGGGCAGCTGGGCCTCGATGGCGGTCGTCTCCGACGGCTCCTACGGCGTCCCCGAGGGCCTCGTGTCGAGCTTCCCGGTCACCACCAAGGACGGCGACTGGGAGATCGTGCAGGGCCTGGAGGTCAACGACTTCTCGCGGGCCCGCATCGACGCCAGCACCGCCGAGCTCGCCGAGGAGCGCGAGGCCGTCAAGGGCCTCGGTCTCATCTGAGCGTGCCCCGTCACCCCGAGGTCGAGTCGTACGTCGCGTCGCTGCCCGCCGAGCACCAGGAGGTCCTGAGGCTCGTGCGGGCAGCGGCGCGTCGGGCCGTCCCGACCTAGGGGCCGCGCTCGCGCCGTACCTCTCGGGCGCGAGCACGATCAGGATGCCGTGGGCCAGCGGCGTCCCGCACGGGCTGGTGGGACGCGTCGCCGCGCACCACGCGGCGCGCTAGACCGCCTGCGGCACCACCACGGCGAGCACGACGAGCACCGCGCCGAGCCCGACCATCCAGACGATGTCGAAGCGCTTGCGGCGCACGCGCAGCAGGCCGGCGTCGGCGTCGCGGACGACGAGCCGGGCGATGCCCGCGACGACGAAGCCCCAGCCGGCCAGCCCGACGCCGAAGCGCCACGGGCCGATCGCCACGAGGGCCAGACCGATCAGCATGAGCACGACCAGCGCCGCATAGACGAACGTCCCGGTGGGCACCGGCGGCCTGTCGCCGGGGGTGGTCACGTCGCGCGTCAGCCGGCGAGCGACCGCTCGGCCGCCTCGACGACGTTGGTCAGCAGCATGGCGCGGGTCATCGGACCGACACCGCCGGGGTTGGGCGACATCCAGGCCGCCACCTCGGCCGCGTCGAGCGCGACGTCGCCGGCGATCCTGCCCTCGGCGTCGCGGCTCACGCCGACGTCGAGCAGCGCGGCGCCGGGCTTGACCATGTCGGCGGTGACGATGCCGGGAACGCCGGCGGCGGCGACGACGATGTCGGCGCGCGCCACCTCGGCGGCGAGGTCGCGGGTGCCGGTGTGGCACAGGGTGACGGTGGCGTTCTCGGAGCGACGGGTGAGCAGCAGCCCGAGCGAGCGGCCGACGGTGATGCCGCGGCCCACGACGCACACCTGCGCGCCGGCGACCGGCACGTCGTGCGCGCGGAGCAGCTCGACGATGCCGCGCGGGGTGCAGGGCAACGGGGCGTCCTGGCCGAGCACGAGCCAGCCGAGGTTGGTGGGGTGCAGGCCGTCGGCGTCCTTGGCGGGATCGATGCGCTCGATCACCGCGTTCTGGTCCAGCCCCCTGGGCAGCGGCAGCTGGACGATGTAGCCGGTGCAGGCGGGGTCGGCGTTGAGCGCGTCGACCGCGTCCTCGACCTCGGCCTGCGTGGCGCTCTCGGGCAGGTCGACGCGGATGGACTCGATGCCCACCTGCGCGCAGTCCTTGTGCTTGCCGCCGACGTAGATCTGGCTGCCGGGGTCGTCACCCACCAGCACGGTGCCGAGACCCGGCACCACGCCGCGCTCGCGGAGAGCCGCGACCCGGGTGGTGAGGTCGGCCTTGATGCGGGCCGCGGTGGCCTTGCCGTCGAGGATCTGCGCAGTCACGCAGGCGAGTCTCCCACGTGCCAGGGTGGTGCCATGACCGCCCCGACGCTCGGCCGGCTCGACCTCGTCCCGGCCACCTCCGCCACGCACCTCCTCGCCCCGCCCGTCGCCGACGGCGTCGCGGGTCAGGAGGACGCCTGGGTCTGCGAGATCGACCCCGGCCTGGCCGACACCGCCGAGTTCGGCGAGGCGTTCGACGTGCCGCCGGAGGCGTCGGCCAACTGCGTCGTGGTGCTCGGCCGCCGCGGTGACGACGAGACGCTCGCGGCGTGCATGGTGCTCGCCGACTCGCGGCTCGACGTCAACAAGGCCGTCCGCAAGCACCTGGACGTCCGCAAGTGCTCGTTCGCACCCATGGACCGCGCGACGTCGGAGACGCGGATGGAGTACGGCGGCATCACCCCGGTCGGCGTCCCCGCGGCGTGGCCCGTCCTCGTCGACGAGCGCGTCGCCGCGCAGCCGTGGGTGGTCGTCGGCAGCGGCCTGCGCCGCTCCAAGCTGGTGCTACCCGGCGCGGTCGTGGCGTCCCTGCCCGGTGCCGTCGTCGGGGTGTTCGCCACGCCCCCGTCCGCGATCTGATGGGTTGGCGGGGTTCCCGGGCTTCAGAACCCCTGCAAACCATCAGATCGCGGACGGGAGGGTGGGCCCGGGCGGTCGTCAGTGGAAGAAGTGGCGGGTGCCGGTGAGGTAGAGGGTGACGCCGGCGGCCTTGGCGGCCTCGACGACCTCCTCGTCGCGCTTGGACCCGCCGGGCTGGACGACGGCGCGCACGCCGGCGTCGAGCAGCACCTGCATGCCGTCGGCGAAGGGGAAGAACGCGTCGGACGCGGCGACGGCGCCGCGGGCGCGCTCCTCGCCGGCGCGCTCGACCGCCAGGCGGCAGGAGTCCACGCGGTTGACCTGGCCCATGCCGACGCCCACCGACGCGCCGTCGTGGGCGAGCAGGATCGCGTTCGACTTCACCGCGCGGATGGCCGTCCAGGCGAAGGCGAGGTCGGCGAGGGTGGCGTCGTCGGCGGCCTCGCCGGTGGCGAGCGTCCACGTGGACGGGTCGTCGCCGGGGGCGTCGACGCGGTCGGCCTGCTGGAGCAGCTCTCCGCCGGAGATGCCGCGGCGCTCGAGCTCGGGGCGGCCGGCGTCGTCGTCGCAGCGCAGGACGCGGATGTTCTTCTTGCGGGTCAGCACCTCGAGGGCGCCGTCCTCGTAGCCGGGGGCGACGACGACCTCGGTGAACACCTCGGCCACCTGCTCGGCCATCTCCACCGACACCGGGCGGTTGACGGCGATGACGCCGCCGAACGCCGACACGGGGTCGCAGGCGTGCGCCTTGCGGTGCGCGTCGGCGACATCGGCGCCGACGGCGATGCCGCACGGGTTGGCGTGCTTGATGATCGCCACGGCGGGCGCGTCGAAGTCGTACGCGGCGCGGCGGGCGGCGTCGGTGTCGACGTAGTTGTTGTACGACATCTCCTTGCCGTGCAGCTGCTCGGCGGACGCGAGGCCGCCGGTGCCGTCGGTGTAGAGCGCCGCACGCTGGTGCGGGTTCTCGCCGTAGCGGAGCACCGCCGACAGCGTGGAGGTGGAGCCTCCGAACACGGGCCACTCGCCCTTGTCGGCCACCTGCTCGGCGAACCACGACGCCACCGCGACGTCGTACGCCGCCGTGTGCGCGAACGCCTCGGACGCCAGCTGCTTGCGCTCCACCAGCGAGAACCCGCCCTCGCGGGCAGCGCGCAGCACGTCGTCGTAGCGCGACGGCGAGGTGACGATGGCGACGCTGGGGTGGTTCTTGGCCGCGGCGCGGACCATCGACGGGCCGCCGATGTCGATCTGCTCGACGACGTCGTCGGGCGCGGCGCCCGAGGCGACCGTCTCGACGAACGGGTAGAGGTTGGAGACCACGAGGTCGAACGGCTCGATGCCGAGGTCGGCCAGCTGCGTGACGTGGGCGTCGAGGCGGCGGTCGGCCAGGATGCCGGCGTGGACGCGCGGGTGCAGCGTCTTGACCCGGCCGTCGAGGCACTCGGGGAAGCCGGTCAGGTCGGCGACCTCGGTGACCGGGACGCCGGCCGCGGCGATGCGCGCGGCGGTCGAGCCGGTGGAGACCAGCGCGACGCCGGCCTCGTGCAGGCCGACCGCGAGCTCCTCCAGACCCGTCTTGTCGTAGACCGAGACGAGGGCGCGCCGCAGCGGGGTGACGTCGATGGAGCTCACGTGCCGAACCTGACCGTTCTGTCGTCGATGGTGATGCCGTCGCGGACCAGGCGGCCCACGGTGTCGACGAGCATCGCGCGCTCGCCGGTCTTGATGCGCTCGTGCAGGGACGAGACGTCGTCGTCGGGGTGCACCGGCACCGCCGTCTGGGCCACGATCGGCCCCGTGTCGACGCCGGCGTCGACCACGAACAGGGTGGCGCCGGTGACCTTGACGCCGTGCGCCAGCGCGTCGCCCGGGCCGTTCATGCCCGGGAACGACGGCGACAGCGCAGGGTGGGTGTTGACGGTGCGGCCGCCGAACAGGCCGAGGAAGGCCGGGCCGGTGAGCTTCATGAACCCGGCGAGCACGACGAGGTCGGGCTCGTGGACGGCGACGGCCTCGGCCAGCGCGACGTCCCACGCCGCACGGTCGGGGTGGTCGCGCACGCGCTCGACGAACGTCGGCAGGCCGGCGCGCTCGGCGCGTCGCAGCCCCTCGACGTCGGGACGGTCGGCGCCGACGGCGACCACGCGGGCGCCGTAGCCGGGTTGCTCGCAGGCATCGAGGAGGGCCTGCAGGTTGGTGCCGGAGCCGGACACCAGGACGACGAGTCGCGCGTCCCGCTCAGTCACGGGCGGGAGGGTCCTGCGCACCCGCCCCACGATAGTGCCCGGCCGCCGCGCCGATCGCGCCGCCCACGGCGAGCGTGAGGACGGCGAGCGCTGAGCAGGCGAGCCAGAACGGTCCGACGTCGGCCATCCGGCCGGGTCCGACCGGCCCGCCCGAGACCGCGAGGAGCAGCGCGACGACGACGCCCGCACCCGCGCCGCCCGCCGAGCCGACCGCGACGGCGTGCGTCCACGGGCCGTGCTCGAGGCGACGGGTGCCCCACCAGCCCCCGAGCGCGCCGGCGAGCACCGGAACCGCGGCGAGCGCGAGGGCCCACCCGGGGAAGACCGCCGGGGCCGGGACGGCCGCGAGCACCGGGAGCCCCGGGACGGCGCCGAGGTCGGAGCCGGTGAGGCTGACGGCGGTGCCGGTGCCGAGCGCGAAGCCCGGGCCGAGGAGCACCGACGTCGACCACAGCACGAGGTTGGGGAGCACCAGCAGGCACAGCAGCGCGAGGGCGATGCCCCCGACGACGCCCGCGTCGAGCGACCCCCACAGCCGGCCGGCGGCGCCGAGGCCCCGCAGCAGCGCGACCACGTACAGGACGGTGGAGGCCAGGAGCAGCGTGGCCAGCGCGACGCCCGCGCCCACCAGCCCGGAGCGGACCGACGCGGGCGCGAGGTCCCACCAGGTGCGGTCGAGGCCGGAGCCTCGCGCGCCACCCCAGGCCAGGCCGACGAACGCGAGCAGGAACGACCCGATGCCGGCGCGGACGAGGTCGGGCTCGGCGCCCGAGCCGCCGGCGACCAGCACCAGGACGCAGGCCCAGGCGGCGTAGGTGACCGCGCCGACGGTGGCCAGCTCGGCCAGCCCGCGGATGGAGTCGAGCCGCGACGGGACGACGGCGACGCGCGTGACGAGCACGACGGTGCCGAGCAGCAGGGCGGTGAGACCGAGCGGGATCGCGCCGACGGTGACCGCGCCCACCGACAGCCCGCTGCCGTGCCCGACGAGCCAGCCGGCGGCGCCCGCGCGGACGGCGTCGCCGATGCCGCCGGCACTGCCCCCGAGCCAGGCCACGACGGCCAGGGCCACGGCGACGACGGTGCCGGCGCCTGCCGCGCCCAGTGCGGCGAGCACGGCGGTCAGCGCCACCGGCCTCGCGGGGCCGGGAGCGGCCGGGCCTCGCGACCCCGGACGGGCGGCCGAGCCGCGGGCGAGCGTGTCAGTCATCGCCGCCCATCGTCCCTGTAAAGTCGACCGCTGGGCGTGAGGCTCGCCGCCCGCCCCGCACACCCAGCGCCCGCCGACAGCACGCCGTCAGGAGGACCGATGCCCCGCGTCGAGGAGTTCGACACCTTCTACACCTCGACGCGGCGCCACCTCCTGCACCTCACCTACGCGCTGACCGGTGACCGCACCACGACGGCCGCCGCCGTCACCGAGGCCTACCGCCACGCGTGGCGCGACTGGACCCGCCTGCGGATGGCCGACCCCGTCGACTACGTGCGCCAGGAGGCCGGACGCTCGGCCGCCTTCCTCGCCAACACCCACCCGTGGCGCCGGCGTGACGGCGACGGCGAGGCCGACGTCGACGCCGAGCTGGTCAAGGCGCTCGCGGCGCTCACCCCCAACAACCGCCGCCTGTTCGTGCTGCAGACGCTGGGCGAGCTGGGCCTGGAGGCCGCCGCCCGCGACGTCGGGCTCACCGACGACGCGGCGATCGAGGGCACCCAGCTGGCCGTCGCCGAGCTGGAGGCGTCGCTCGGCACCGACCTCGACACCATCGAGGCCCGACTGGCGTCGCTCGGTCGCGTCACCGACCGCCTCAGCCTGCCCCGCCCCTCGGTGGTGCGACGCGAGTCGCGCCGTCGCACGCGACGCAACACCGTCGCCGCCGTCGCCGCCACCACCGCGATGGTGGTGGCCGCCGGGCTGATCGCCACCGAGAGCGGACCCCTCAGCCGGGCCGAGGCGCAGCCCGACCGCGAGCAGATCGGGTCGTCCGCGCAGGCCGAGGAGGTCGCGCAGCGCGTCCTCGGCGCCGACCAGGACCAGCTCCTCGACCGCGACCAGATCTCCCGCCTCGACCCCGCCAAGACCTGGACCGTCGAGAGCACCGACGCGAGCACCACCAACACCGAGCCGTACGCGACGTGCGCGGAGTCGCGGTTCGCCGACGCCCGCCTGCGCGCCGCGTACGTGCGCACCTACAGCGCGTCGGGCGGCGGCAACGAGACCGCCGCCGAGGCGATCGAGGTGGCGCGCAGCCAGGGCGCGGCCCAGAAGGGCTACCAGACGATGGTGAGCTGGTACTCCGACTGCGCCGTGCCTCGCGTTCAGCTCACGGGGTCGTACACCGTCGACCGTCCAGGCCTCGACGTCCGCATCCTGCAGCTGCGCACCTACGCCGACCCCAACCGCACCTTCACCGTCGGCCTCAGCCGCTCGGGCGTCGTCACCTCCTCGCTCGTGCACGAGGTGGACGGCGACACCGGCCCCGACATCCAGCAGTTCGCGCAGGCCGTCCGCGACTCGATGGCGATGGTCTGCGGCAGCTCCGGCGGCGATTGCGGCGAGGGCCTGACCGCCACCCGCTCGGTGCCGCCGCCCACCACCGACGAGCCCGCCTTCCTCGGCATCGTCGACCTCCCGCCGGTCGCGAGCGTCGACCGGCCGTGGGTCGGCACCGAGTCGGCGCCGCTCACCGACGGCCAGAACCCCTCGGCCACGGTGTGCGACAACGCCGCGTTCAGCGGCTCCAGCGTGCAGGAGGCGCGCTCGCGCACGTTCGTCATCCCCGAGGAGGACCGGCTGCCCCAGCAGTTCGGGCTGTCGGAGACCATCGGACGCTTCGACTCCCCCGCCGCGGCCACGCGCTTCACCGACACCCTCGCCGACCGCATCGACGCGTGCCCCGACGACAACCTGTCGGCCACGATCAGCCAGGACGCCGAGGTCGAGGGCGACGGCATCACCGGCCGCACCTGGCGCGTCAGCTTCGAGGTCGACGCCGACACCACCGTGTACTACCGCGTCGGCATCGTGCGCCGCGGCACCGACGTCGCCCAGGTGTCGTTCTCGCCCACCTCGGCCTACGACGTCGGCCAGGACGCGTTCGAGGCGCTGACGGTCCGCGCCGGCGAGCGCCTCGCCTACGTCGAGTAGTCCCCGCCGCACGACGACGGCGCCGCCACCCCGCAGGGTGACGGCGCCGTCGGCGTGTGCTGGGGGCTAGAGACCCTGCAGGATCTCGCGCATCAGCGAGGCGGTCTCGGACGGCGTCTTGCCGACCTTGACACCGGCGGCCTCGAGGGCCTCCTTCTTGGCCTGCGCGGTGCCCGAGGAGCCCGAGACGATGGCGCCGGCGTGGCCCATCGTCTTGCCCTCGGGGGCGGTGAAGCCGGCGACGTAGCCGACGACGGGCTTGGTGACGTTGGCCGCGATGTACTCGGCCGCCTTCTCCTCCGCGTCGCCGCCGATCTCGCCGATCATCACGATCGCCTTGGTGTCGGGGTCGGCCTCGAACGCGGCGAGCGCGTCGATGTGCGTGGTGCCGACGATCGGGTCGCCGCCGATGCCGATGGCGGTCGAGAAGCCGAAGTCGCGCAGCTCGAACATCATCTGGTAGGTCAGCGTGCCCGACTTGGAGACCAGGCCCACCGGGCCGGAGCCCGCGATCGTCGCGGGCGTGATGCCCGCGAGCGCCTCGCCCGGCGTGATGATGCCGGGGCAGTTGGGGCCGATGATGCGGGTCTTGTTGCCCTTGGCCTGGGTGTAGGCCCAGAACTCGGCGGAGTCCTGCACCGGAATGCCCTCGGTGATGACGACGACCAGCGGGATCTCGGCGTCGACGGCCTCGACCACGGCCGCCTTGGCGAACGCCGGCGGCACGAAGACGACCGACACGTCGGCGCCGGTCTTCTCGATGGCCTCGGTGACGGTGCCGAACACCGGCAGCTCGACGTCGCCGTGGGTGACGGTGGTGCCGGCCTTGCGGGCGTTGACGCCGCCGACGACGTTGGTGCCGGCCTTGAGCATCAGGGCGGTGTGCTTGGTGCCCTCGCCGCCGGTGATGCCCTGGACGATGACGGTGGAACCCTTGTTCAGGAAGATCGACATGTCAGGCTCCTGCCTTGCTCGCCAGCTCGGCGGCGCGGTCGGCCGCACCGTCCATGGTGTCCACCAGCGTCACGAGCGGGTGGTTGCGCTCGTCGAGGATGCGGCGGCCCTCCTCGACGTTGTTGCCGTCGAGACGCACGACGAGCGGCTTGGTGGCCGTGTCGCCGAGCAGGTCGAGCGCGCCGACGATGCCGTTGGCGACCGCGTCGCACGACGTGATGCCGCCGAAGACGTTGACGAAGACCGACTTCACCTGGTCGTCGCCGAGGATCACGTCGAGGCCGTCGGCCATCACCTGCGCGGACGCGCCGCCGCCGATGTCGAGGAAGTTCGCGGGCTTGACGCCCTGGTGCGCCTCGCCGGCGTAGGCGACGACGTCGAGGGTCGACATGACCAGGCCCGCGCCGTTGCCGATGATGCCGACCTCGCCGTCGAGCTTGACGTAGTTCAGGCCCTTGGCCTTGGCCTTGGCCTCGAGGGGGTCGGCTGCGGCCTTGTCCTCGAACGCGTCGTGGTCGTCGTGGCGGAACTCGGCGTTCTCGTCGAGCGAGACCTTGCCGTCGAGCGCCTCGAGCACGTCGCCGGTGAGGCGGGCGAGCGGGTTGACCTCGACGAGGGTGGCGTCCTCCTTGACGAAGACGTCCCACAGGCGCTGCACGAACACGACCGCCTGGTCGACGAGCGCGTCGGGGAAGCCGGCCTCGGTGACGATCTCGCGCGCCTTGGCCTCGTCGACGCCGGTGCCGGCGTCGATCGGGATCTGCTTGACGGCGTCGGGGTTGGTCTTGGCGACCTCCTCGATCTCCACACCGCCCTCGATGCTGGCGATGCACAGGTACGAGCGGTTCGACCGGTCGAGCAGGAAGGAGAAGTAGTACTCCTCCTCGATGCTGGCGCCGGGAGCCACGAGCACGCGGTTCACCGTCAGGCCCTTGATCTGCATGCCGAGGATCGCCTCGGCGTGCTCACGTGCCTCGTCGGGGGTCTTGGCGAGCTTGACGCCGCCGGCCTTGCCGCGACCGCCCGCCTTGACCTGCGCCTTGACGACGACGACGCCGAGCTGCTCGGCCGCGGCCTGAGCCTCCTCGGGGGTGTTGGCGACGATGCCGAGGGTCACCGGCACCTCGTGCTTGGCGAAGAGCTCCTTCGCCTGGTACTCCATCAGGTCCACGATCGGTTGCCAGTCCTTCGGTAGGTCGGAGGCAGGGAGAGCGGCGTAGGCTCGCTCGGGCTCTCGCGACTCTAACGCCGCGCGGGGCCCCCGACCATGTGGGGTCTGTCACCGGGCGGTCATCACCAGCCAACGAGGAGTTCACGTGCACCAGGTCCGCTCGGGCGCCGTCCGACTCGCCGTCTCCACCCGCGGGGAGGCCTCCGGGCCCACCGTCGTCGCGGTGCACGGCTTCCCCGACACCCAGGCGATGTGGGGTCCCGTCGCCGACCGTCTCGTCGACGGCGGCCTGCGCGTCGTCACCTACGACGTCCGCGGCGCGGGCGCGTCCACCGCACCGTCCACCCGCGACGACTACCGCGCCGACCGCCTCGTCGACGACCTCGTCGCCGTGCTCGACGACGTGCAGCCCGACGGCTCGCCGGTGCACCTGCTCGGGCACGACTGGGGCTCGGTGCAGACCTGGGAGTCGGTGCTGCGCACCGGTACCGACGAGCGCCTGCGCGGGCGGATCGCGTCGTTCACCTCGATCAGCGGGCCTCCGCTGTTCCACTACTCCCGGCACCTGACGGGCGCCTGGCGCCGCCGCGACTGGCGCACCTTCGTCGACCAGGCGCGACGCTCCTGGTACGTCGCGGCGTTCCAGCTGCCGGTGGTGCCCGAGCTGGTGTTCCGCCGCCTCGGTGGCCGCCTCCAACGCACGCTCACCGGCTCGCAGCGACTCGGTGACGACGCGCACTGGGCCTCGACGTTCGGCGAGGACGGCGCGCACGGCGTCAACCTGTACCGGGCCAACGCCCGCGGCACCGGCTCGCCGCGGCACACCGACGTCCCGGTGCAGCTGCTCGTGCCGCTGCGCGACACCTTCATCTCCCCCGACGTCTACGACGGGCTCGAGAAGGTGGTCCCCGACCTGCTCCGCGTCGACCTCGACGCCGGCCACTGGGTGACCCGCACCCACCCCGACGTCGTGGCCGGGCACGTCCGCAGCTTCGTGGCCGCGCACACCGTCTGACGCGTCAGCGCTGAGTGGTGACGACCATCGTCACCGTGGCGCCCCGGGCCACCAGCCGCCCCCGGCCCGGGGACGTCGAGGCCACCTCGCCCTCGTTGCCCTCCTCGGGCGGGACCCGGCGGACGACACGCTCCACCTCGAAGCCGAGTCGCTCCAGCACCCGGACGCCCTGCTTGGCCGGCCGGTCGGTGACGTCCGGCACGAACGCCCGTCCCTGCGGCGCGGCCCGGACCGAGGCGACGCGCCGCTCCAGCTCCGCCCTCGTCGGGGCCTGCCAGGTGAGCACGACGTCCGACCGGGGAACGACGACCGACTGCCGCCAGCTCCTCCGGCTCCGCTCGACGGGCGTCCGGTAGGCCGGGAGCCCTCCTATGCGCGGACCGGCCAGCGCCCCCTCCGGCAGCAGGCCCCCCGGCCCCCCGAGACCGTCGATCGTCAGCGAGGTCACCGACGGCGGGCGCTCGACCAGGCAGGCCGGGACGGCCACGGGCTGGTAGACGACGGTGTCCTCGACCGCGTCGCCGCAGTGGGTGGCGTCGCGCGACCACGAGGCGGGGACGGGCACCGCGACCGCACCGCGTCCCACCAGCACGTCGTCGGTCGGCGTCGGTGACGGTGACGAGGTGGACGACGACGAGCAACCTGCGAGCAGCAGGCCCACCGCCACGGCCATGGGGAACCGTCGCCTCACCGCGGCCTCCCTCCCGTCGTCGCCCGGACCGGGCCTGCAACTGTCGGTTACGCTGGCAGGGTCCCACTCTCTCGGAGGCCCTCGTGACGACGCGCCGCAGCACCCGCCGTCGTCCCGGCCTGCCCACGCCCGCCGCGGCGGCGGCCGTCGCACTGATCGTGGTGGGCGTCGGGGCCATCGCGGTGTCCAGCACGGCCGAGCCGCAGCCCCTCGCCAGCGGCTACCAGGCCCTGGCCGACGACGGGTCCGACCTCGACCCCGCCGCCGCGACCTCCAACGCCGAGGGCACCTTCGACGTCAGCCGCGACTTCGACCGCGACCTCCTGGAGCGTCAGGCCCAGCAGCAGGCCCAGCAGCGCGACGTCGCCCTCGGGCAGAGCGGTGACGACGCGATCGGCGACCTGGTCGAGAAGACGCAGGCCAGCGCCGCCAAGCTCAAGACGAACCAGTGGGTGCTGCCCGTCGCCGGCTACCGGCTCACCGCCCGGTTCGGGCAGAGCAGCTCGCTGTGGGCCACCGTCCACACCGGCCTGGACTTCGCCGCCCCGTCCGGCACCACGATCGTCTCGGTCGCCCGGGGGACGGTGAAGGAGGTGTCGTACGCCGGCGCCTACGGCAACCGCACCGTCGTCACCCTCGAGGACGGCACCGAGATCTGGTACTGCCACCAGTCGGCCACCCGGGTGAAGCCCGGCGACCCCGTCGACCCCGGCCAGCCCATCGGCAACGTCGGGTCCACGGGCAACGTGACCGGCCCGCACCTGCACCTCGAGGTGCGTCCGGGCGGCGGATCGCCGGTCGATCCGCAGGTCGCGCTCGCCGAGCACGGCGTCCGCGCCTGACCGTCCGACCGGTCCCGCTTCGTCCCGGAACCTCCCGATTCGGCGACGTCTCCTCATCATGGACGAGAAATCCGGACATCGCGGACCGTTCACCTCCGTGATACGTGCCACCCGTCCTCGGGAAGGGTTGGAAGGGACGGTCCGACTCGTCTAGGGTGAGTGACTTCGCGCCCTTCCCCCGGGCGCTTCCCGTCACACCCCCGAACGTCGTGGAGGATCGTCGCGTGCCCGAGCCCCGAGCACAGGGTCGTCACTCGGCCCCGCGACCCCGACGCCGGGCCGAGAGGCCCCGCAGGTCCACCCGCTCGATGCTCCTCCGCTCGCCCCTCGTGGCCGGCGTCGCGGCGCTCGCGGTGGCCGCCGGTGGAGCGATCGCCCTCAACCAGGGTGCCGACACCCAGAACGTGTCCGACCAGCAGAGCGGCCAGACCTTCGACGCCGTCGACCAGTCGGTGCGCGGTGCGCAGCCGCAGGTCAGCCGCAGCAGCGAGCGCGTCGACCGCGCGGTCCTGGTCAAGCAGGCCGCCCAGCAGGCCGAGCAGCGCACCGCGGCGCTGGCGCAGCTCACCGCCAAGAGCGGGCAGCGCGCCACCACCCTGGCCAAGGCCGAGGAGGAGCGCCTGAAGAACCAGTGGGTCCTCCCCACCACCGGGTACCGCCTCACCGCCCGCTTCGGCCAGAGCAGCTCGCTGTGGTCCACCGTGCACACCGGTCTGGACTTCGCCGCCCCGTCCGGCACCAAGCTCGTGGCCGTGGCCAAGGGCACCGTCACGTCGGTCGGCTTCGACGGCGCCTACGGCAACAAGACCGTGCTCACGCTCGAGGACGGCACCGAGATCTGGTACTGCCACCAGTCCGCCACGTCGGTCACCGCCGGCCAGGAGGTCCAGCCGGGCGACACCATCGGCGCCGTCGGCTCCACCGGCAACGTCACCGGCCCGCACCTGCACCTCGAGGTCCGCCCCGGTGGCGGCGACCCGGTCGACCCCGCTCCCGTTCTCAAGTCGCACAACGTCAACCCCTGACCCACCGGGTTCCACGGGCGCCTGACGTGTCTGGCGCCCGTCTCGCAAGGCGCCGCGACGAAGGCGAACCGGTCTTGTTCGTCGAGTCGTGAGCAACGCCGCGAGCCGGGATGCCAGGCGCGTCAGAGCTTTTCGACGGGGGCGTAGCGAAGTAGGAGGCGCTTGACGCCCTCGGTGCCGAAGTCGACCGAGGCGACGGTCTTGTCGCCGGTGCCCTGCAGGGCCACGACGGTGCCCATGCCGAAGGTGTCGTGGACGACGCGGTCGCCGGGGGTCAGGTTGGGCACCTCGCGCTTCTTGGACGCCGACGCCGCGGCGGCCGAGCTGAGCGAGCGTGCGGGGGCGCGGCGGGTGGTGACGTAGGAGCCGCCGGTCTGGACACCGCCGGACCAGCGGGTGGCGTCGGCGTCGGTGCGGCGCCAGTCGACGATCGTGGGCGGCACCTCGTCGAGGAACCGTGACGGCGGGTTGTGCGACGGGGCGCCCCAGGCGGAGCGGACGGCCGCGCGCGACAGGTGCAGGCGCTCGCGGGCGCGCGTGATGCCGACGTAGGCCAGGCGACGCTCCTCCTCGAGCTCCTTGGGCTCGCCGACCGAGCGCTGGTGCGGGAAGACGCCCTCCTCCATGCCGGTGAGGAAGACGACCGGGAACTCCAGGCCCTTGGCGGTGTGGAGCGTCATCAGGGTGACGACGCCGTCGCCCTCGTCGGGGATGGCGTCGGCGTCGGCGACCAGCGCGACGCGCTCCAGGAACGCCTCGAGCGAGCCGGGGGCGAAGACCTCGTCCTCGGCGGCCTGGGCGACCTCGTCGGGGTCGACGGCGGCCTCGGCGACGTCGTCGGCCACGACGGACGCGTCGGCGACGAACTCGCGGGCGACGGCGACGAGCTCGGCGAGGTTCTCCACGCGGGTCTCGTCCTGCGGGTCGGTGGACTCCTCGAGCTCGTCGAGGTAGCCGCTGCGCGACAGCGCCGCCTCGAGCACGGCGTCGGCGGGCTCGCCGGCCGCGGCCATCGCCGACAGCCCCGTGATCACCTCGACGAACGAGCGGATCTGCTTGAGCGAGCGCGTGGCGATGCCCGGCGCCTCGTCGGCGCGCTGCAGCGCGTCCCAGAAGGTGAGGCGCTCGCGCTGGGCGAAGGCCGAGACGCACGCCTCGGCGCGGTCGCCGATGCCGCGCTTGGGCACGTTGAGGATGCGGCGCAGCGAGACGTCGTCGGCGGGGTTGACCAGCGTGCGGACGTAGGAGATCGCGTCCTTGATCTCGCGGCGCTCGTAGAACCGGACGCCGCCGACCACCCGGTAGGGCAGGCCCGTCCGGATGAAGACCTCCTCGAACACACGGCTCTGCGCGTTGGTGCGGTAGAAGATCGCGACGTCGCCGGGGCGGGCGACCTCGTCGTCGCCGAGCTTGTCGACCTCGTCGGCGACCCACTGCGCCTCGGCGTGCTCGTCCTCGGCGACGTAGCCGACCACCTGCGCGCCGTCGCCCTGGTCGCTCCACAGGTTCTTGGCCTTGCGGCCCGCGTTGCGGGAGATGACGGCGTTGGCCGCCGACAGGATCGTCTGGGTGGAGCGGTAGTTCTGCTCGAGCAGGATGGTGCGGGCGCGGGGGAAGTCCTCCTCGAACTCCAGGATGTTGCGGATGCTGGCCCCGCGGAAGGCGTAGATCGACTGGTCGGAGTCGCCGACGACCAGGAGGTCGGAGTCGGGCTCGTCGCACAGCTCGCGCACGAGGGCGTACTGGGCGTGGTTGGTGTCCTGGTACTCGTCGACGAGCACGTGACGGAACCGGCGGCGGTAGGTCTCGCGCACGTCGGGGAACGCCTGGAACAGGTGCACCGTGAGCATGATGAGGTCGTCGAAGTCGCACGCGTTGGCCGCGGTGAGGCGGCGCTGGTACTCCGCGTACGCCTGGGCGTAGACCTCCTCGCTGCCGTTGGCGGCCCGCGTGGCGGCGGCCTCGGCGTCGAGGAGGTCGTTCTTGGCGTTGCTCACCCAGTTGAGCACCGCCCGCGGCGCGAACCGCTTGGGATCGAGCTCGAGGTCGCGGCACACCTGCGACATCAGGCGCTTGGAGTCGGCCGCGTCGTAGATGGAGAACGACGAGGTGTAGCCGAACTTGGTGATCTCCTTGCGCAGGATGCGCACGCACGCGGAGTGGAAGGTGGAGACCCACATCAGCTTCGCCCGCGGACCGACGAGGTCGGCGACGCGCTCGCGCATCTCGGCGGCGGCCTTGTTGGTGAACGTGATGGCCAGGATCGACCCGGGGTGCGCGTCGTCGTGGCCGATCAGCCAGGCGATGCGGCGGGTGAGCACGCGCGTCTTGCCCGAGCCCGCGCCGGCGACGACGAGCAGCGGCCCGCCCTCGTGGCTGACGGCCTGCCGCTGCGACTCGTTGAGCCCGTCGAGCAGCTGCTGCGGGTCGATCCTCTTCCGCCGCGGGGCCGGGCGGTCGTCCTCGTCGGGGTCGGCGGAGGACTGGTCGGCGCGGGGCACCGCAGGGACTGGGAAGCGCAACGTCATGGCTCCCCCAGCCTACGTCCGGCCGCCGACAGCCGTGCGCGCCGTCCACCGGTCGCTCCCGGCACCGACCTGGGTTGACTGTAGCAACACAATTGCTACAGTTAGTGGTACAAACGAGCCCCGGGAGGGACCATGACCACGTTGATCGTCGTCACCATCGCCGTCCTCGCGGTGAGCGCCGTGCTGGCGCTGACGGCCCGGTCCGACGCGCACCGCAGGACGCTGGCGACCGTCCGGTCGCGCGGGGTCCACCTGAGCGAGGACGAGGGAGCCGCCCTCGAGCGCGTCGTCGTCCGCCGCATCCGCCTCAGCGCCACCGCCGGCGCGGCCGGTGCCCTCCTCGCCGCGGCCGGCATCGTCGTCCTCGACCTCCCGCTGGACTTCGACCGGTTCCCCGACGCGGTGCCCACCCTGGCCGCGTTCCTGGCCGTCGTCTACTGCGTGTCCGTCCTCGTCGAGAGCGTCGCCGTCGCCCGCTCCACCCGGGCCCCGGCCGACGGGCCGAGGGTCGCGACCCTCGGCGCCCGCGAGGTCGGCTCCTACCTGCGACGGATCGAGCACCTCGTCCCCGCCGCCCTGCTCGCCGTCGCGGTCGTCGTCTCGCTCGCGATCGCCGTCTGGGGCGCCTCGGCCGACACCGGCTCCGCCCTCCTGGTGACCGGTGCCGCCGCACTCGTGGTCGTCCTCGCCGAGGTCGTCATGCGACGGGTAGCGGCGTCCCCGCTGCGCGCGACCTCGCCCCGCGAGGCGGCGGCCGAGGAGGTCCTCGTCGCCGTCACCGTCGACCGGCTCGCCGAGAACGGGATCGCGATGGCCTCGGTGTCGCTGCTCTACGTGGCCCTCGTCGCTGTCGCGTCCGTCTCCGCGGCCGTCGTGGTGGCGTCCGTCGTCGTCGGGGTGGTCCTGGTGGCCGGATCCTCCCTCGCCCGCCGACGTCGCCTCGCGCCCGTCTCGACGGTGCACGCACGATGAGCGGGCTGGTCGGGATCGACCTCGCCTCGCCCACTCCCCCGTTCGAGCAGCTGCGGACGCAGGTGGCGGCGCAGGTGCGCGACGGGGTCCTGGAGGCGGGGCAGAAGCTGCCCACCGTACGCCAGCTCGCCGCCGACCTCGGCCTCGCCGCCAACACGGTGGCGCGGGCCTACCGCGAGCTGGAGTCCGACGGGGTCGTCGTCACGCACGGGCGGCGCGGGACGTTCGTCGCCGACGGGGTGCGCGCGCCGGGCACCGAGGCCGAGGCGCGGGCGGCGGCGGAGTCGCTGGTGTTCACGGCTCGCCGGCTCGGGCTCTCGCTCGCCGAGACCAGCGGGCTCGTCGAGCGGGCCTGGGGGCGCTGAGCCCGACGACCGAGGAATCGGCGCACGGCCGCCCTGGGTGGCCGAACGCCGATCCTCCCGTCGCGTGCGCGGCTGCCTACTGCGCGGTCGTGTTGGGGGCGCGCCAGGTGCGCTCGAACGGCAGGCGCCAGGCGCGCGGGGCGATGAGCTGGTGGATCGCGTTGGGGCCCCACGAGCCGGGCGAGTATGCACGCACCGGACGGGGGTCGCCGAGGAGCGGGCGCGAGAGCTCCCACAGCCGCTCGATGCCCTGGGCGGTGGTGAACAGGGTGTGGTCGCCGCGCATCGCGTCGTGGATGAGCCGCTCGTAGGCCTCGAGGACGCCGTCGGCCTTGCCGGTGTCGTGCATGGCGAACTGCATGCTGAGCTTGTCGAGCTTCATGCCGGGCCCGGGTCGCTTGCCGTAGAACGACAGCGACATGCGCGAGGCGTCCGCGAGGTCGAACGTCAGGTGGTCCGGGCCCTGCGTGCCCACGCCCGAGCCGGTGGGGAACATCGAGCGCGGGGGCTCCTTGAACGCGATCGAGATGATCCGCGCACCCTCGGCGAGCTTCTTGCCGGTGCGCAGGAAGAACGGCACCCCGGCCCAGCGCCAGTTGTCGATCTCGGCCTTCAGCGCGACGAACGTCTCGGTGTCGGAGTCGTCGTGCACCGACGGCTCGTCGCGGTAGCCGATGTACTGGCCACGCACGACGTCGTGCGGCTCGACCGGGCGCATCGAGCGGAAGACCTTGTTCTTCTCCTCGCCGATCGGCCCGGGCTCCAGCGCCGTCGGCGGCTCCATCGCGACGAACGCGAGCACCTGGAACAGGTGGGTGACCACCATGTCCTTGTAGGCGCCCGTGGACTCGTAGAAGCCGATCCGGTTGTCCAGGCCGAGCGTCTCGGGGACGTCGATCTGGATGTGGTCGATGAACTGGCGGTTCCAGATCGGCTCGAACAGGCCGTTCGCGAACCGGAACGCCAGGATGTTCTGCGCCGCCTCCTTGCCCAGGAAGTGGTCGATCCGGAAGATCTGCTCCTCGTCGAACACCTCGTGCAGCTCGGCGTTGAGGGCCACGGCCGACTCCAGGTCGGTGCCGAACGGCTTCTCCATGATGATCCGCGAGCGCTCGACCAGCTTGGCCGCCTCGAGCTGGTGCACCACGGCGAGCGCGGCCTTGGGCGGCACGCTCAGGTAGTGCAGGCGACGGATGGTCTCGCCGGGCTCGGACTCGGCGGCCAGCTCGGTCTCGGCCGCCGCGACCGCGTCGGCGAGCGCCTCGGGGCCGGCGTCCTGCGACACGTAGCTGAGCCGCTTGGCGAACGAGTCCCAGTCGTTCGCGAACGGGCGGCTGCTGAACTCGACGCACGCGTCGTGGGCCAGCTTGACGAAGCCCTCGGTGTCGAGGTCGTCGAGCGAGACGCCGACGATGCGGCAGTCGCTCGACAGGCCCACCTGGTACAGGTGCAGCAGACCGGGGAGCAGCTTGCGTCGTGCGAGGTCGCCGGTGGCGCCGAACAGGACGATGACGTGGGGCGCCTCCATGCTCGGATCGTAGGAGTCGGAGGTTGCCATGTCGTTACGCTACGCCGACCGTGAGACAGCCGACTAGATCAAGCGGCGCTCGTTGGCCCACCGCGTCAGCTCGTGCCGGCTCGACAGCTGCAGCTTGCGCAGCACGCTCGACACGTGGGTCTCGACGGTCTTGACCGAGATGAAGAGCTCCTTGGCCACCTCCTTGTAGGCGTAGCCGCGGGCGATCAGGCGCATCACCTCGCGCTCGCGCTCGGTGAGCCGGTCGAGGTCCTCGTCGACCTGGGCCACCTCGATGGTGCCGGCGAACGCGTCGAGGACGAACCCCGCGAGCCGCGGCGAGAACACCGCGTCCCCCGCGGCCACCCGGCCGACCGCGTCGACGAGCTCGGGCCCGGTGATGTTCTTG
>NZ_JBMGQR010000072.1:0-21216 GCF_049059935.1 Solicola agrisoli
GCGCGTGCAGGGACTGCGCAACCTGGGTGCCGCGATCTCGCCGTTCAACGCGTTCCTGCTCGCCCAGGGCCTGGAGACGCTGAGCCTGCGCATGGAGCGCCACGTCCAGAACACCCAGGCCGTGGCCGAGTGGCTGGAGGCGCGGGACGACGTCGTCAGCGTGACCTACGCGGGCCTGCCGTCGAGCCGCTGGCACGCCGCCGCGCAGAAGTACACGCCGCGCGGTCCCGGCGCCGTCCTCGCGTTCGAGCTGCCCGGCGGCATCACCGCGGGCCGTGCGTTCATCGACTCGCTCGAGCTGCACAGCCACGTGGCCAACATCGGCGACGTGCGCTCGCTGGCGATCCACCCGGCGAGCACGACGCACTCCCAGCTGAGCGAGGACGAGCAGCTGGCGGCGGGCGTCACGCCCGGGCTGGTGCGCCTCGCCGTCGGCCTGGAGGGTCTGGACGACATCCTCGCCGACCTCGACGCGGGGTTCCGCGCCGCGAAGTCCTGACGCTCGTGACCACCACGGGTCCCCCTCCGGCCACCGGCGCGTGGCGTGAGGGGGACGCCGCGGGCGGACGCCTGTTCGCCGACCTCGGCGACCTCGCCCTGGAGTCGGGCGAGGTGCTGCCCGACGTCCGGATCGCCTACGAGACGTGGGGCGAGCCGTCCGCGGACGGCTCGAACGCCGTCCTCGTCCTGCACGCGCTGACGGGCGACAGCCACGTGACGGGCGACGCCGGGCCCGGCCACCCGTCACCGGGGTGGTGGTCCGGACTGGTGGGCCCCGGACGTCCGATCGACACCGACCGCTTCTTCGTCGTCGCGCCCAACATCCTCGGTGGCTGCCAGGGGTCGACGGGGCCGTCGTCGCCGGGTCCGGACGGGCGTCCCTGGGGCGCACGGTTCCCGGCGCTGACGGTGCGCGACCAGGTGGCCGCCGAGCAGCTGCTGGCCGACCGTCTCGGCGTCGCGCGCTGGGCGGGCGTCACGGGCGGCTCGGCCGGTGGCATGCGGGCGCTCGAGTGGGCGATCAGCCGGCCCGAGAGCGTCGCCACGCTGTTCCTGCTCGCGGCGTCGGCGAGCGCGTCGGCCGACCAGATCGGCCTGTCGACCACGCAGGTCGAGGCGATCGTGTCCGACCCCGCGTTCGCCGGCGGCGACTACTACGACGCCGCGCCCGGCGACGGCCCGCACCGCGGACTCGAGCTCGCCCGGCGCATCGCCCACCTCAGCTACCGCAGCGCCGGCGAGCTGGCCGAGCGGTTCGGCCGGACCGTGGGTGAGGACGGGCGCTGGGCGGTCGAGTCGTACCTCGCCCACCACGGCGACAAGCTCGCCCGGCGCTTCGACGCCAACACCTACGTCACCCTGACGCGCGCGATGGACAGCCACGACGTCGGACGCGACCGCGGCGGCGTGCCGGCCGCGCTCGGACGGATCACGGCGCGCACCGTCGTCGCCGGCATCGACTCCGACCGGCTCTACCCGCTGTCGCAGCAGGAGGAGATCGCGGCGTCCGTGCCGACGTGCGACTACCTCGACGTCGTCGAGTCCGTGCACGGCCACGACGGGTTCCTGGTGGAGCTCGACGCGGTCGCACCCCTGGCCCGCCGCCTCCTCGGCACCTGACCGCGGTCGCCCGCCCCCTCCCGTCCCCGATCTGAAGCCTTCGGGTGGTCATCGGGGCTGGTTGACCACCCCAAGGCTTCGGATCGCGGACGGGGGCGGTGCCGGCGTCAGGGGTCGGTGAGGGCGTCCACCTCGGACTGCGCGCGCTCGACGGCCTCGCGCGCCTGCTCGGCCGCGGCGCGGGACTCCTCCTCGGCCACCCTCGCCTCGTCGGCCGCCTGCTGCGCCGCCGCGAGGGCACGCTCCGCCTTGTCCACCTGCGCCTGCGTGGCCGCGTGCTCCTTCTCGGCGTGCTTCGCCGCGGCCGACAGCTCGTCCACGTGGGCGCGGGCCCGCTTCAGCTCGCGCTCGCGCTGGGCCTCGGCCCGTCGTCGCTCCTCCTCGGCCCGCCTGGCAGCCCGCTCCTCACGTCTGGTGCGTGCCGCCGACAGGTCGGTGACGGTGGCCGACGGCCCGTCGTCGGGCTCGGCGGCCTCCTCCGGGACGTCGGGCAGCGCCGACGGCACCGCGACCGCGGTCGACACGTCGACCGCCTCGAAGCCCGTCGAGCTCACGGCGGTGACCATGAACCCGGTGCGGACCGCCGCGGCCACGCCGTCGTCGACGGTCATCGACCGCAGGGTCTCCTGCGCCTCGGCGAGCGCCGCCGCGCTGACGGTCACGCCCATCTCGTCGGCGAGCTCGCGTCCGCGTCCGACGATCTGGCGCGACAGCGTGCGGCCGTCGCGCCCGAGCTGACGCATCGCGACGCCGTCGACGGCGGCCTCCGCGGCCCGTAGCTGCGCCCGCAGGTCGTCGAGGTCGTCCAGGCGGTCGCCGGCCGACCGGGACAGGGCGTTCAGCACCCAGGCGGCCGCGGACGGCTTCTTCAGCTTCTTGACCGCGGCGGCGAGGGTGCGTCCGACGTCGGACCTCGCCTGCTTCGAGCGCTCGTCGCGCACCTCGATGAACTCCTGCGGCCGCTCGGCGTAGAGGTCCCTCGCGATCTGCGTCAGGTCGTCGTCGGCCACGGCCCCATCCTGCACCGCCGCCTCAGGACACGGGCGGCGTCCAGCCCGGGTCGCGTCCCGACAGGCCGAGCAGGCGGTCGAGGGGCGGGGCGTCGTCGGGCACCGGGACGGCGGGCGCGAAGGACTTGCCGACGCCCTGGTAGTCGGGCGTGAGCATCATCGGCGCGAACACCAATGACTGCTCGAGGCCCTCCGCCGCCGGCGACCACGGCTGCCCCGTCGCACGGGCGAGGTCCCACCCGTGGGTCTGGTACTCCCACAGGACCATGCCGAGCGCGAGCTCGCCGGGCATGGCCGCTCCCCCGAGCGACAG
Source organism: Solicola agrisoli (assembly GCF_049059935.1). Lineage (NCBI taxonomy): Bacteria > Bacillati > Actinomycetota > Actinomycetes > Propionibacteriales > Nocardioidaceae > Solicola > Solicola agrisoli. The sequence goes on from NZ_JBMGQR010000072.1 coordinate 2,944, forward strand.
CGGACGCTCGGCGCCACCGGCTCGCAGCGCATCGACGAGACGACCGGTCGCGTCACGCACCTCGGCCGCGGCGTCGTCGGACGGCTCGAACCCGGCGAGGTCCGCCCGCGGCGCCCGGCCGTCCGGGTCGGCGAACCCGTCGGCGAACGTCGACAGCCAGCCGACGACGTGGGTGCGCAGCGCGGCGACGTCGAAGTCGGCGCAGGGCGTGGGCGCTCCGAGGCGGGAGGCATCGACGTCGACGACCCGTGCGAGGTCGTCGAGCACGTCGGACAGCAGGGAGGTGGTGCGGTCGGTGGAGTCGCTCATGGCCGCGACGCTAGACCCGACCACCGACAGGGCGCGTCGTCCGGACGGCGTGCTCCGGGTACGGGACGAGGCCGCCCCGTCGGGTGGACGGGACGGCCTCGTGCGGGCTGAGCGAGCGGGGTGTGCCCTGCGTCAGCCCTGGTGGCCGTGCGCCTCGAGGGCGACCGGCTGCCACTCGCGCCACGTCCGCAGACGCGACTCGTAGTCGGCCTCGGCGATGCCGAGGGGCTTCTCGCCGAAGAACACGCGCAGCGGCGGCTCGTCGGCGTCGACGACCTTGAGGATCGCCGAGCGGGTGGCGACCGGGTCGCCGGGGGTGCCGCTGGCGCTGGGACGGTTGGCCGCGGCCTCGCGCACGTCGGCGTAGGCCTCGATCTCGTCCGAGCGGCTGGCGGACGGGCCGCTCCAGTCGGTGGAGAACCCGCCGGGCTCGACGAGCGTCACCTTGACGCCGAAGCCGGCGACCTCCTGGGCCAGCGACTGGCTGAAGCCCTCCAGCGCCCACTTGGACGCGTGGTAGATGCCCACGGTCGGGAACGCGGAGATCCCGCCGATCGAGGACACCTGGATGATGTGCCCGCTGCCCTGCTCACGCAGGTACGGCACGGCGGCCTGCGTCACCCAGAGGGCGCCGAACAGGTTGGTCTCGATCTGGCTGCGCGCCTCGGACTCGCTGAGCTCCTCGACCATGCCGAAGTGCCCGTAGCCGGCGTTGTTCACGACGACGTCGAGCGAGCCGAAGTGGTCGTGCGCCTGCTTGACGGCTGCGAAGTCGGCGTCGCGGTCGGTGACGTCGAGCCGGATGGGCAGGACCTTGTCGCCGAACCGCTCGACGAGGTCGTCCATGGTGCTGGTGTCGCGGGCGGTGCCGGCGACGCTGTCGCCGCGCTCGAGGGCGGCGATCGCCCACTCGCGGCCGAAGCCCTTGGAGGTGCCGGTGATGAACCAGGTCTTGTTCGTCATGTCTCAGTCCTCACTGATCTGGAGACGGAAGCGGTCGCGCTTGGTGTGCAGGTCCCAGAGGTGGTCGGCCAGGACCGCGGGGTCCTTGTCCTCGTCGCCCTCGATGATCTGTCCGCCGATGATCAGCTGGGAGACCTGGATGCCCTCCTCGCCGAGAACCTCGTGCAGCAGCTCGGCGTAGGCGGCCTGCCCGGCGAAGGCGACCGACGTGCCGGTGACGTTGCGTCCGGGCTTGACGGCCGAGCCGCCGTTGACGAACAGGATCGTGCCCTTGCCCTCGCCCAGGAACCGCATGCCCGGCACCACCTGGTGCACGGCCGCGACGGGGCCGTAGATCGAGAACTCGACGGGGCCGACGAGGTCGGCGGGCGTGGTCTCGAGCACGGGCCGCATGAAGTCCTTCTGCGGCAGCGGGCTGTACTGCAGCACCTCGATGGGACCGAGGGTCTCGGTCACCTGCTCGAGGGCGGCCGAGATCGACGCCGGGTCGCGGACGTCGGCGGCGAAACCGGCGGCCTGCACGCCGTCGGCGACGAGCGTGGCGGCCAGCGCGTCGACCCTGGCCTGGTTGCGCGAGATGAGTCCGACGGAGAACCCCTCAGCGCCGAACTTGCGTGCGACGGCGGCGCCGAGACCGGCTCCCGCCCCGATGATCGCGATCGAAGTCATACAACCTTCAAGGACGTCCGGGGGCCCTTCTGTTCCCCATCTGGACAGCCGTCCCACGATCTGGGACCCGCGGACGTCACACGATGCGGCGCAGCACCTGCAGCGGCGCGTGACGCAGCACGAGGCCGAGCGGCGCCCACGGCAGCCGCGGGACGGACGCCTCGGCGACCTCGCGCTCGATCAGGTCGACCATCGCCCGCGTGCCCTCGACGTTGCCCGTCATCAGGCGGACCTCGTTCTCGTTGACGTCGTTCATCTCCGAGACGATGTAGCCCGGGAACAGGGTGGTCACGGCGATGTCGTGCCCGCCCCGGCGCATCAGGTCCATCCGGATGCCCTCCGCGAGGTGCGCGACGGCCGCCTTGCTCGCCGAGTACGCCGTCTGCGACCCCGGCAGGCCACGGAACGCGGCCTGCGACGACACCAGCACGAGGTGCCCGGCCCCGCGGTCGTAGAAGTGCTCCATCGCGGCCTCGCACTGGGCGAGCCCGGCCACCGCGTTGGTCATCAGGGTGTCGCGGTTGGCGTCGAAGCGCCCCGACCCGACCCGTGCGCCCTTGCCGAGCCCGGCGTTGACGACGACGCGGTCGAGCCCGCCGAGGTCGTCCGCAGCGGCCGCGACGACGTCGAACACCTGCTGGTGGTCGTCGACGTCGAGCGCGTGCACCACGACCCGGACGTCCGGGTGCGCCGCGACGAGCTCGTCGCGCAGCGCCTCCAGGCGGTCGACGCGGCGCGCCGTCAGCGCGAGGTCGTGGCCGCGCGCGGCGAGGTGACGGGCCATGCCGGCGCCCAGGCCCGAGCTGGCGCCGGTGATCAGGGTGCGACGGCGCACGGGGACTCCTCTGGGCTCAGCGGAACGTGACCGCGTCGGCGGGCAGGTGGGTGTGCTCGTTGAACGTGAGCAGGGTGCGGCCCGAGCGGCCGATCGTCACGGTGGTGACCGACGCGTTCGCGACGACGCGGTTCATCCGGCGCCAGATCGTGTCGTCGCCCGTCAGCAGCCAGGACGCGACTTGCGCCACCGGGCCGCCGGAGGTGAAGACGACGGCGCGCTCGCCCCGTCCGAGCGAGCCGGCGAGGTCGTCGAACGCGCCCCGCACCCGGTCGCGGAAGGCGGCGTACGGCTCGGGGTAGTCGTCACCGTCCGCCAGCTCCCAGGCGGCCAGACCCTCGTCGAGCACGGCCTGGAAGGCACGCGGGTCGCCGTTCAGCACGGCGTCGTCTCCGCGCGCGAACACCCGGTGGTCGAACTCGTCCCAGCGGGCGTCGACGTCCCACCCGGTGGAGTCCGGGTCGGCGACGTCGAGCGCACCGGTGGCCGTCTCGGCGTGACGACGCATCCCGCCGGCCACCGCGTGCGACGGGACGAACCCCGCCGCCTCCCACGACTGGCCGAGCCAGGTGGCCTGGCTGTGGCCGCGCGGCGAGAGCCGGTCGTAGTCGTCGGTGCCCCAGGACGCCTGGCCGTGCCGCACCAGCAGGATCGCGCTCACTCCCGGGCGGCCATCTTCGCCGCGGCCCGGCGCATGGCCCGGTCGTAGAGCGGCCGCGCGAAGCGCTTCGCGGCGTAGGCGGCCCGGCCCTCGCGGTCGGTGAGGATCACGTGACGGCCGGCGTCGACGCCCGCGAGCACCCGCTCGGCGATCTGGTCGGGCGTGACCGTCGATCGGTCGATCAGCTTGACGGCCGACTCGTGCGCCGACACGTCGTCGCCCTGCAGCGAGCTCGACAGGTTGGTCTTGAAGAACGTGGGGCACACGACGTGGACGTCGACGTCGTACGGCGAGAGCTCGTGCGACAGCGTCTCGCTCAGCGCCACGACGCCGGCCTTGACGGTGTTGTACTCGCTCATCCGCGGCGGGTGGACGAGCCCCGCGGCCGACGCGACGTTGACGATGCGTCCCGACCGGCGCTGCTTGAGCAGGGGCACGAACGTGCGGCAGCCGCGGACGACGCCCATCAGGTTGATGTCGACGACGCGGCGCCACTGGTCGGTGGTGGTGAGCTCGATGCGTCCGCCCGCGGCGACGCCGGCGTTGTTCACCAGCACGTCGAGCCCGTTCCACTCCTGCTGCACCCACGCCAGGGCGGCGTCCCAGTCGTCGTCGGAGGTGACGTCGAGGCGGCGGTAGGTGACGCGTCCGAGGTGCTGCAGGGTGTCGGGGGCGTCGTCGTGGACGTCGGTGGCGAGCACCCGGCAGCCGCGGGCCACCAGGTGCGTGGCCAGGGCCAGCCCGAGGCCGGAGGCGGCCCCGGTGACGAGGGCGCGGTCGCCCGGGTGGAAGGCGGACGAGCGGGAGGCCATGCCCGGCACCCTACCGGGGCGTAACTTGTGGCACCCGCCCGACGCACGACACCCCCGGAGCGCGGGGCTCCGGGGGTGTCGGGGTGTGCGGCGTGACGTCAGCTGGCGGCCGGCGGCATCAGCACGGAGTCGATCAGGTAGACCGTCGCGTTGGCGGTCTTGACGCCACCACAGATCACCTTGGCGCTCTGGTCGCCGACGGTGATGGTGTCGCCCGAGCCCGAGATGGTCAGGTCGGCGCCGTTGACGGTCGGGAAGGTGCCGTCGATCTCGTCGGGAGCCTTCTGGCCCTCGATGACGTGGTAGGTCAGGACCTGGGTCAGCGTCTCGGCGCCCTCGGGGGTGCCGAGGGTCTCGACCGTGGCGGCCGGCAGCTTGGCGAAGGCCGAGTCGACGGGCGCGAAGACGGTGAACTCGCCACCGTTGAGGGTGTCGACGAGGTTCACGTCAGGGTTGAGCTTGCCCGAGACCGCGGCGGTGAGGGTCTTGAGCAGCGGGTTGTTGCTCGCGGCCGTCGCGACCGGGTCGGCGGACATGCCCTCGACCGAGCCGGCGCCGTCCGGCACCTGGGCGGCGTAGTCGGCGCAGCCGGGGCCGACGAGGTCGGAGTCGGCGGCCGAGGCGTCGGCGCTGGGCGAGGCGTCGGTGGTGGCGTCCGACGTGGCGGAGTCCGACGACTCGTCGGAGCCACCGCCACAGGCGGCGGTGAAGACGAGGAGCGGCGCGACGGCGGCGACGGCCAGGGACTTGGAGCGGATGCTGCGCATGATGGGTTCCTTTTCTCTGGTCGACGAGCCCGTGGTCGGACCCGTTCGTGGCGTTCTCGGTGCGGTGGTGATGGTTGGTCAGTCCTCCACGCGGAACTGGATGCTGTGCCAGCCGGTGGATCCGTCGGGCCTCACCGAGGCCCGGTCGGAGGTCTGGGTCTCCCCGTCGCCGTTGGTGGCGCGGACGCGGAGGGTGTGCGTGCCGGGGGTGGCGTCCTGCCACTCCCACGACCACTGGCGCCAGGTGTTGACGTTGTCCTGGGTGGCGAGGCTGACCTCTTCCCAGTCGCTGTCGTCGACCTGCACCTCGACGGTCTGGATGCCGACCGTCTGAGCCCACGCGGTGCCGCCGACCCGAACCGCGTCCCGGGGGAACGTCTGGAAGGCCTTGGGCACGTCGATGCGTGAGCTGAACTTGATGGGGGCCTCCGCGCTGTAGCCGCGCGGGGTCCAGTACGCCTCGAAGTCGGCGAACCTCGTGACCTCGATGTCGACGACCCACTTGGTGGCCGACACGTAGCCGTAGAGGCCGGGCACGACGAGGCGTGCGGGGAAGCCGTGCTCGAGGGGGAGCGGCTCGCCGTTCATGGCGATCGCCAGGAGCGAGCCGCGGTCGTCGGTCATCGCCTCGAGCGGCGTCCCGATGGTCATGTCGTCGGCGCTCGTAGACTTGACGGCGTCGGCGCCGTCCTGCACGCCGGCCTCCTCGAGCAGCTCCTTGAGCGGCACGCCGATCCAGGTCGCGTTGCCCACGTAGGGCCCGCCCACCTGGTTCGAGACGCAGGTCAGGGTGATGCGGCTCTCGACCAGGCGGCGCTCGAGCACGTCGGCGAACGACAGGTTGATCTCGTTGTCGACCATGCCGTGGATGCGGAGCGTCCAGGTGTCGGCCGGGACGTCCGGCACCTGCAGCGCGGTGTCGATGCGGTAGAAGTCGCGGTTGCGGGTGAGGTAGCGCGAGATGCCCGAGACGTCGGCCTGCACGCCAGCCGGCACCGCCGGGGCGGGCACCGCCGGGCGCGGGATGGTGATGGACGCGCGGGACGCGTTGGCCGCGCCGCCGCCGAGGAAGCGACCGACGGCCCCGCCGATGACGAGCACGGCACCGGTGCCGAGCGCGACGGCGAGGAAGCGCCGACGGTCGAAGCCCGCGGGCAGCTCGTCGCCGGGGTGGCGGTCGAGCAGGACGTGGGTCTTGTCGTCGGTGCGGCGGCGGTACTCCGAGAAGAGCAGCACCAGCGCGCCGACCGAGATGACGAGGGCCACGACCGCGGGCAGCGCCTTCAGCAGCACGTTCGCGTCGGTCGTGCCGTCGGTGACGGCGGCCACCAGGGCCACCACGCCGAGCAGGGCGGTGATCGCGACGGCGAGACGCGGACGGGTCAGCGCCAGCAGGCCGGCGACCGCGGCGAGGAGCCCGATGGCCACCACGACGCCACCGATGAGGACGGGCTTGTCGTTGGTGCCGAAGCGCTCGACGGCGAAGTCCTTGAGCCAGGCGGGCGTCAGGAGGATGAAGCGGTTGCCCACCGAGATGATCGGCGAGGGCGTTCCCGTGAGGGCCGCGACACCCGAGGACGCGGCCACACCCGAGGCTGCCGCGAGGAGGCCGAGGCCCGCTGCGGTGAGCTTGGTGGTCGCTGTCGTGGTCACATCGGTACTTCGCGCCGGTCCTCCAGATGGATTGGTCCGGTGAAGAAGTTTCGAAGAGTTTCCGTGTGCACCTACTTTCCAGTAGCCCCGACGCGGTGGGGGTCCTGGGTGCGAGACGCGGTCCTGCTCGGGTCGGCGGTGGGTACGGCCCCACTCTTGGGCTGATCCTGGGGCCATACCCACCGCCAGGTGCCCCAGCCACCACCTGCGGTGGCCCACCCACCACGAACGCGCCCGAGATGGTGGGTGAGGCACCTGTTCGGGCGGACGCCTTGTCGCCCGCGCAGCGCCGGGTCAGTGCATGACGAAGGGTGACGCGCCGTCGTCGACCGGGAGCGTGGGGCTGACGACGGCGCCGACCTTGATGCCGGTGAACCGGACGTAGCCGCCGTAGGTGCTGAGGAACGCGGTGTCGGCCGCGTCGCGTCCGGTGCCGATGCGCACCAGGCTCTGGCGCGGGGCGAGGCCGGTGGTGTCGACGACCCGCCACTGCCCGTCGAGGAACGCCTCGACCACGGCGTGGAAGTCCATCGGCACCAGGCCCGGCGCGTAGGCCGAGACCAGTCGCGCGGGCACGTCGCGCGCCCGCAGGAACGCGAGCGTCAGGTGGGTGAAGTCGCGGCACACGCCGTCGCGGCTCAGCAGCGTCTCGACCGCCCCGTCGGTGGGGCGCGACGCACCCGGGACGTAGGCGATGTTGCGCTGCACCCACGCCGCCACCTCGTCGAGCAGCCGCTGGCCCTCGTAGCCGCCGAACGCGGCGTGGGCGGGGGCGAGCACCCGGTCGGACGGGACGTAGCGGCTGGGACGGCGGTAGACGACCCGCTCGTTCAGGTCGATGTCCTGCGGGTCACCGGTGCCGGTGACGACCGCGCGGTAGTCGAGCGTGAGGTCGAGGTCGCGGTCGGCGTGCACCACGTGCAGCACGGTGCCCCGGTCGCCCGGCAGCTCCTCGTACGCCACCGGCTCGCCGTCGGAGACGAGCGTCAGCTCCTCCTCCACCGAGTCGTACCCGCCCACGCGGGCGACCGCGACGGAGAAGACGAGCTCGGTGCCCTTCTCCGCGGTGAGCTCGAGGTGGGACGTCACGGTGCGGATCACGCGTGAACCCTAGGGCTCCGCCCTCCGGCCCGCTCGCCCGCACCGGCCGCCGTCCGTCCTCGCCGCCGCCTTCCCCCGACCCGCCCGGACCGAGGAATCGGCGTACGACCGTGTCGGGCGGCCATACCCCGATTCACACCCGCACCGCGACCGAAGAATCGAGGTCGTGGTCCGTATCGGGGCAGAACCTCGATTCCCCGATCGCACCGCCGCAACACCCCGCCGCACGCACACCCGCACCGAAGGGCGGCGCCGCACCGGCCGCCGTCCGTCATCGCCGCCTCCTCCCGGCCCACGCGGAGCGACGAATCGGCGTATGGCCGTGTGGGGCGGTCATACGCCGATTCCCTCGTGGGCTCGCGGCAGAGGTGGCCGGGCGAGGGAGGCCTCAGCGCTCGGCGAGCACCGCCTCGTACACCTCGAGCGTGCTGGCGGCGACGGCGTCCCAGCTGAACTGCGATGTCACGCGCTCGCGGCCGGCGCGGCCCCAGGCGGCGGCGCGGTCCGGGTCGGAGACGGCGTCGGTGATGGCGGCGGCGAGGTCGGCCTCGAACTTCGCGGGATCCAGCGGCGTGCCGGTGCCGTCGGTCTCCTGCTCGATGGGCACGAGCAGGCCGGTCTCGCCGGGCACGACGACCTCGGGGATGCCGCCGGTGGCCGTGGCGACGACGGCGGTCTCGCACGCCATCGCCTCGAGGTTGACGATGCCGAGCGGCTCGTAGACCGACGGGCACAGGAACACCGTGGCGACGGTGAGCAGCGTGGTGACGTCCTCGCGCGGCAGCATCTCAGGGATCCAGACGACGCCGGGGTGCGTCGTGCGCAGCTCGTCGACGAGCGCCTCGACCTCGGCGGCGATCTCGGGGGTGTCGGGGGCGCCCGCGCACAGCACGATCTGGACGTCGGACGGCACGTCGCGGGCGGCGCGGAGCAGGTGCGGCAGCCCCTTCTGGCGCGTGATGCGGCCGACGAACACCGCGCTCGGCCGGTCGGGGTCGACGCCCAGGGACCTGGCGCGGTCGGGGTCGTGACGCGGCTGCCACCGCTCGACGTCGATGCCGTTGTGGACGACGGGCACGTTCGCGGGGTCGACCGACGGGTAGCAGCGCAGGATGTCGTCGCGCATCGCGGCGCTGACGGCGACGACGCGCGCCGCCGACTCGAACGCCTGGCGCTCGGCCCACGAGCTCAGCGCGTAGCCCCCGCCGAGCTGCTCGGCCTTCCACGGGCGCAGCGGCTCCAGGCTGTGCGCCGTGGCGACGTGCGGGATGCCGTGCAGCAGCCCGGACAGGTGACCGGCCATGTTGGCGTACCAGGTGTGGGAGTGGACGAGGTCCGCGCCGGCGCGGTCCTGGACCATCGACAGGTCGGTGCCCAACGTCTTGAGCGCGGCGTTGGCGTCGGTCAGCTCGACGGGCGTGCCGTACGCCGTGGTGCCGGGCTCGTCCCGCGGCGCCCCGAAGCACCCGACGCGCGCGTCGACGTCGCCCCGCGCTCGCAGGGCCGAGACGAGCTCGGCGACGTGGACGCCGGCGCCTCCGTAGACCTCGGGCGGGTACTCGCGGCTCAGCACGTCGATACGCATGGGCAGCACACTAGAGGGTGGTGACGGCGGTCACGCCGACGTCCACCTGCAGCAGCCCGCGCCGGCGCGCGTCACGGGTGGCCGAGAGGCGGTCGTGCACGCCGAGCTTGGCGTAGACGTGCTCGAGGTGCTTGCGGACGGTGGCCGCCGAGATGCCCAGACGGCGTCCGATCTGTGCGGCGGTGAGCCCCCGTTCGAGCAGGACGAGCACCGCCTGCTCGCGCTCGGTGAGCAGCGGGTCGTCGGGGACGGGTGCCGCCGCGGCACCCGCCACGATGGCGAGGACGAGTCGTGCGCAGGGGGCGCAGGCGCCGCCGGCGACGGCGGCACGCACCACGGCGTCCTGGTCGAGCAGGGTCGTGCTCATGCGGGGTCCCTCCCGGGCGCCGAGCCGCCACCACCCGGATTCACTACGCGCAAGAGCGTACAGCCGACCAGGCCCGGGATCGCTACCTTTTCGGCCACCTGTCCATGCCGCACTCGGGAGCGGCCGCGCGTCGAAAGGCCCCTCGTGCGCACCTCCACCCGACTCCCACGCCCCCTCGTCCTCGGCGTCGCCGCCGTGGGCTCCCTCGCCCTCCTCAGCCCGCACGCCGCCGTCGCCGGCCCCTCCGCCGACTACGACCCGCTCGCCGCCGCCCGCAAGGCGGCGCCCGTCGTGGTCGTCAGCGGCCTGGACAACCCGCGGCAGCTGACGCAGACGCCCAGCGGCAAGCTGCTGATCGCCCAGGCCGGCCACGGCTCGTACCAGAAGAAGAACTGCGTCGGCACCGGCGAGGACACCCAGTGCATCGGGCTCACCGGCAAGGTGACGCTCGTGTCGAACGGGAAGAAGAAGAACGTCATGCGCGGCCTGCTCTCGGCCGCCGGTCCCGACGGCACGTTCGCCGTCGGCAGCAACGGCGCGGCCAAGCGCCGCGGCGGGCCGTACCTCTCGGTGATCAGCTACGCGCCGCCCGAGTCCTTCCCGGCCGGCATCCCGAGCCGGCAGGCGGGCAAGCTGATCTCGAAGCGGATCGGCGGCACCAACCGCGTCAACGCCGACATCACCGCGTTCGAGCGGCGTCGCGACCCCGACGGCGAGGGCGTCGACTCCAACCCGTACTCGGTGCTGTCGTGGAAGGGCAGGACGCTCGTGGCCGACGCGGCGGGCGACTCGATCCTCAAGGTGAGCAAGCGCGGCCACGTCGCGCTGTTCCACACCATGAAGGAGTACGGCAAGACCGTCGACGCCGTCCCGACCGTCCTGGCACCCGACAAGCGGACCGGCAACGTGCTCGTCGGCGAGCTGCACTCCGAGCAGCCCGGCAAGGCCCGGGTCTGGGCGCTGAACGCCAAGGGCAAGCCGGTCCGCTCCTGGAAGGGCTTCACCACGGTCACCGGCGTCGCGAGGTCGAAGCGCGGCACGCTCTACGTGAGCGAGCTGTTCGGCGGCTCCTGCACCTTCGACAAGATCCCGTCGTGCTTCCCCGGCCGGGTCGTCAAGGTGGCGCCCGACGGCACGCGGACGACGGTCGACGTCCCGTTCCCGGCCGGCGTCGTCGTCCGCAACGGCAAGGTCTACGTCAACGCCTTCTCCACCAGCCCGGCCAAGGGCTTCGGCGGCAACCCGGCGTGGACCGGACAGCTGTGGCGGCTGCGGTTCTGACGGCCACCGCCGCCCCTACCGCGAACTGAGGGGGAACGGTGCGACCGGCGTCACACGTGGCTAGTGTTCGGCACATGACAGCTCGCCGACGCGGGTCGCACCGCCCCAAGGTCCTCGCCATCGTGCTCGCGGGCGGCGAGGGCAAGCGCCTGATGCCCCTCACGGCCGACCGCGCCAAGCCCGCCGTCCCGTTCGGCGGCATCTACCGGCTGATCGACTTCGCGCTCTCCAACGTGGTCAACTCCGGCTACCTGCAGGTGGTCGTGCTCACGCAGTACAAGTCGCACAGCCTCGACCGCCACATCACCACCACCTGGCGCCTGTCGTCGGTGCTCGGCAACTACGTCGCCCCCGTGCCGGCGCAGCAGCGCGTCGGCAAGCACTGGTACCGCGGCAGCTCCGACGCGATCTTCCAGAGCCTCAACCTGATCCGCGACGAGAAGCCCGACATCGTCGTCGTGGTGGGCGCCGACCACGTCTACCGCATGGACTTCTCGCAGATGGTCGACGCGCACCTCGACTCCGGCGCCGCCGCCACCGTCGCGGCGATCCGTCAGCCGATCGAGCTGGCCGACCAGTTCGGCGTCATCGACGTCGACGCGTCCGACCCCACGAAGATCTCGGCGTTCCTGGAGAAGCCCACGAACCCGCCGGGCCTGCCCGACTCCCCCGGCGAGGTGCTGGCGTCGATGGGCAACTACGTCTTCGACGCCGACGCGCTCGTCGACGCCGTCACCCGCGACGCCGACGACGACACCTCCAAGCACGACATGGGCGGCGACATCGTCCCCGCGTTCGTCGCCAAGGGGGCCGCCGGCGTCTACGACTTCGGGCGCAACGAGGTGGCCGGATCCAACGAGCGCGACCGCGCCTACTGGCGCGACGTCGGGACGCTCGACTCCTACTACGACGCGCACACCGAGCTGATCGAGCCGGTGCCCGTGTTCAACCTCTACAACGACCAGTGGCCGATTTACACCAGCTACGGCTCGCACCCGCCGGCCAAGATGGTGCGCGGCGCCAAGAAGGAGCCGGCGCACGTCACCGACTCGATCGTGTCGCCCGGCGCGATCGTCGCCGGCGGCACCGTCGACGGCTCGGTGCTCTCGCCGCGAGCCTTCGTCGACGCCGGCGCCCAGGTGAGCGACTCGGTGCTGCTCGACAACGTGACGATCGGCGCGGGCGCCATCGTCAAGCACGCCATCCTCGACAAGAACGTCGTGGTGCCCCCGGGCGCACGCATCGGCGTCGACCCCGAGGAGGACGCCGCCCGAGGCTTCACGATCAGCGAGTCGGGCCTCGTCGTCGCCGGCAAGGACTTCCGCCTCGACTGAGGATCTGTCGGTGCCTCACAGGGTCATGACCCCCTGAGGCACCGACGACTCTCGGTCAGGCCTGGGCGAACCGCTCGTTCGCGGCGGCCTTGTCGCGCAGCAGCGTGGGCGGGGTGAACCGCTCGCCGTAGGCGGCGGCGAGCTCGTCGGCCCGCTCGCAGAACGCGGCGACGCCGATGCGACCGTCGGCGGCCTCGTAGCCGTCGACGTACTGCAGCGCACCGCCGTACAGCGGCGGGAAGCCGATGCCCATGATCGAGCCGATGTTGGCGTCGGCCACGGTGCGCAGCACGCCTTCCTCGAGGCAGCGGATCGTCTCGACCGCCATCACGAAGAGCAGCCGCTCCTGCATGTCGCGGTAGGGGATCTCGTGGCCCTCGGACGCGAACTGCTCGCGCAGCCCCGACCACAGGTGCTTCTTGCCGCCCTCGGGGTACTCGTAGAACCCGGCACCGGCGGCCTTGCCCTTGCGGCCCTGGTCGACCAGCGAGTCGATCACCTTCTTCGCCCCGGTGACCGGCAGCTCGATGCCCTCGGCCTCGGCAGCCTTGCGGGCCTCGGCGTCGACCTTCTGGGTGAGCGTCAGCGCCACCTCGTCGATCATCGCGAGCGGCGGCGCGGGGAACCCGGCGCTCGTCGCGGCGCGCTCGATGGTGACGGGGTCGAGACCTTCGCCGAGCATCTCCGCGCCCTCCATCACCAGCGTGCCGAACACGCGACTGGTGAAGAAGCCCCGCGAGTCGTTGACGACGATCGGCGTCTTCTTGATCTGGCGCGTGTAGTCGATGGCGCGGGCGATGGCCTCGTCGGAGGTCTTCTCGCCGACGATGATCTCGACCAGCGGCATCTTGTCGACGGGCGAGAAGAAGTGGATGCCGATGAAGTCCTCGGCCCGCTCCACGCCGCCGGCCAGGATGGTGATCGGCAGCGTCGAGGTGTTCGAGCCCAGCAGCGCGTCGGGCGCCACCACGGGCTCGAGGTCGCCGAACACCTGGTGCTTGAGCTCGACGGACTCGAAGACGGCCTCGATGACGAAGTCGCAGCCCTTCAGGTCGGCGTAGTCGTCGCTCGGCGTGATCCGGGCGAGCACCTCGTCGCGCTTCTCGGCGGTGAGGCGGCCCTTCTCGACCTGGCCGTCCAGCAGCTTCTGGCTGTAGGCCTTGCCCTTCTCGGCGGCCTCGAGACTGACGTCCTTGAGCACGACGTCGATGCCGGCGCGGGCCGACACGTAGGCCACGCCGGCGCCCATCATGCCGGCGCCGAGGACGGCGAGCCGCTCGGCCTTGCGCTGCGGGATCCCGTCGGGACGCGAGCGTCCGGCGTTGATCGCCTGCAGGTCGAAGAAGAACGCCTGCGTCATGTTCTTGAACGTCTGGCCGACGACGAGGTCGACCAGGTAGCGCGACTCGATCCGGCTCGCGGTGTCGAGGTCGACCTGGGCGCCCTCGACGGCCGCGGCCATGATGTTGCGCGGTGCCGGGTAGGGCGCGCCCTTGGTCTGCTTGCGCAGGTTGGCCGGGAACGCGGGCAGGAACTGCGCGAGCTTCGGCGTGGACGGGGTGCCGCCGGGGATCCGGTAGCCCTTGCGGTCCCACGGCTGGGTGGCGGCCTCCTCGTCGTCGGCGTGCGCCTCGATCCACGCCTTGGCGGCGGGCACGAGCTCGTCGATGCTGCCGACGAGCTCGTCGACGAGACCGGCGTCCTTGGCACGCGCGGGCTTCATGCGCGGGCCCTGCAGCAGGATCTTCATCAGCGCGTCCTGCAGGCCGAACATCCGCACCGTGCGGGTGACGCCGCCGCCACCGGGCAGCAGGCCGAGGGTCACCTCGGGCAGGCCGATCTCGGAGCGACCGTCGTCGACGGCGATCCGGTGGTGCGTGGCCAGCGCGATCTCGAGGCCGCCGCCGAGCGCGGCGCCGTTGATCGCCGCGACGACCGGACGGCCGAGCGTCTCGAGCAGGCGCAGGGTGTGCTTGATGCCCTCGATCTCGTCGAAGACCGACTGGGCGTCCTCCGGCCCGGCCTGGACCATCTTCTTCAGGTCGCCGCCGGCGAAGAAGGTCTTCTTCGCGCTGGTGACGACGACGCCGCGCACGTCGTCCTTCTCGGCGACGAGGCGCTCGACGGCGGCCTTCATCGAGGCCGCGTAGGCCTCGTTCATCGTGTTGGCGCTCTGGTCGGGGTCGTCCAGCGTCAGGACGACGACGCCGTCGTCGCCCCGGTCGTACCGGACGGTGTTCCGCAGCTGATCTGCCATGTCTGGGTGTGCTCCTGTGGAGGTGGTGTCCGGTGAGTCAGATGCGCTCGACGACGGTGGCGATGCCCATGCCGCCGCCGACGCAGAGGGTGGCGACGCCGTAGCGCTGGTCGCGACGCTCGAGCTCGTCGACGAGCGTGCCGAGGATCATCGCGCCGGTGGCGCCGAGCGGGTGGCCCATGGCGATCGCGCCGCCGTTGACGTTGACGATGTCGTGGGGCACCGACATGTCGCGCATGAAGCGCATGACGACCGCGGCGAAGGCCTCGTTCATCTCGAACAGGTCGATGTCGGTGGCCTCGAGGCCGGCCTTGGCGAGCGCCTTGCGGGTCGCCGGGGCGGGTCCGGTGAGCATGATGGTGGGCTCGGAGCCGCTGACCGCGGTGGACAGCACCCGGGCGCGCGGACGCAGCCCGTGCCGCTCGCCGGCGGCCTCGCTGCCGATGACGACGAGCGCGGCGCCGTCGACGATGCCCGAGGAGTTGCCCGCGTGGTGCACGTGGTCGATCGCCTCTACCTTGGTGTACTTCTCGAGCGCGACGGAGTCGAAGCCGCCCATGTCGCCGATGCCGGCGAACGAGGCGGGCAGCGTCGACAGGCTCTCGACCGTGGTGCCCGGACGGACGAACTCGTCGTGGTCGAGCACGGTGAGGCCGTTGACGTCGGTGACCGGCACGATCGACTTGGCGAAGTAGCCGTTGGCGATGGCCTTTGCGGCGCGGGCCTGCGACTCGGCGGCGTAGGTGTCGACGTCGGTGCGCGACCAGCCCTCGATGGTGGCGATCAGGTCGGCGCCGATGCCCTGCGGCACGAAGTCGGTGGCGAGCGCGGTGCGCGGGTCGAGCGCCCACGGGCCGCCGTCGGAGGCCATCGGCACCCGGCTCATCGACTCGACGCCGCCGGCGAGGATGAGGTCCTCCCAGCCCGAGCGGATGCGCTGCGAGGCCTGGTTGACGGCCTCGAGCCCGCTGGCGCAGAAGCGGTTGAGCTGCACACCGGCCACGGTCTCGGGCAGGCCCGCCGCCAGCGCGGCGGTCTTGGCGATGTCGCCGCCCTGGTCGCCGACGGGGCTGACCACGCCGAGCACGACGTCCTCGATGCCGTCGACGTCGAGCTCGGGGTTGCGCTTGCGCACCTCGTCGATCAGCCCGATCACGAGGTCGACCGGCTTCACCTCGTGCAGGGATCCGGTCTTCTTGCCGCGCCCGCGCGGGGTGCGGACGGCGTCGTAGACGAACGCCTCGGTCATGGGCCCTCCAGGGATGGGTGTCGGCGGTGCAGCGCTCAGTGCGGGCTCGCCAAGTTACCGGCGAGTCACTGACGGTGTCGATGATGACACCGACACTGTCAGGATAGCGAGCGGCTGTGTCCGCCACCACAGTCCGGGCGCCCGCCGCACCACCCCGGCTGCCCGACGGGGGCGACCCGGGTCAGGCCCGGCGGCGACGACGCACGGCGTCGCCGGCCAGGACGAGTGCGCCCGCGCCGGCCGTCGTCGCGCCCAGCGCCAGCAGCACCCTCGACGGCCCGCCGGTGTCGGGCAGCGACCCCGCCGGGGCCGAGACGCCGGTCGCGGCGTCGTCGTCGGACGCGTCGTCACCGGTGCCCGTGCCCGCGTCGTCGCCGCCCGGCTCGTCCTCGGTCGGGGGCGTGGTGGGCGGCGCGACGGCCTCGGCGACGAGCACGAAGCCCTGGTTCGCCGCCTCGCCCGCCGCGGTGATCGTGACGGTCTCGCTGTCGTCGCCGCGGACCTCGAGGCCGTCGGGGGCGGTGGGCGTCACGGTGTAGTCACCGGCGCCGAGGCCGTCGACGAAGTAGCCGCCGTCCGCATCGGTGACGACGGTCTGCGGGACGCCGGGGCCGTCGACGACCACCTGGACGCCGGGCACCGCGGCGCCGTCGGCGTCGGTGACCTGTCCGCCCACCGACCCGGGCCGCGAGAGCGCGAAGTCCCGACCGGTCAGGTCGGCACCCGCGACGACCGCGGTGAGCGAGGGCTCGGTGGCGTAGCCGTCGGGCTCGGTGACCTCGATCGTGTACGTCCCGTCGGCCAGGCCGGGGAAGGCGTAGGTGCCGTCGGCCGCGGTGGCGGTGGTCAGTGCCGTGCCTCCGCCGGACGGCGTCGCCGTCACCTGGACGCCGCCGAGCGGGCCACCGCCCCCGGTGACGGTGCCCGACACCGACGGCAGCGCGGCGAGCGCGAAGTCCTGGTCGGTGACCGGCTCGGTGTCGACCGTGAAGGGGTCGCGGACGTCGTCGGCGGTCGTGTAGCCCGCGGGCACGTCGATCGACACCTCGTAGGCGATGCCCGTGGCGTTCTCGTCGAACAGGTAGCGACCGTCGGGGTCGGTGGTGGTGGTCCGGGGCGTGCCGCCACCGGTCGGGGTGATGGTGACGACGACCCCGCCGACGCCGGTCGCCGCGGCGCCGGTCCCGCTGGTGACGCGGCCCGAGACGGGCTGCGGGACGATCGCGCGCACCTGGAAGTCGGCGACCGGGTCGGGGTCGTCCCGGCCCACCAGGGTCGAGACGGTGCGCTCGCGCGGACCGACGGCGGCGCACCCGTCGGCGGGCTCCACCACGACGCGGTAGTCGGTGCGCGTCGCCAGGCCGTCGAAGGAGTACGTGCCGTCGATAGCCGCGGTGGTGGTGTCGACCTCGACGCCGTCGGCGGTGAGCAGACGGACGGTCGTGCCGGTGATCGTGCAGGCACCGGCACCGGCCGGGACGGCGATCGTTCCGGTGATCCCGCGGTTGACCGCTGCGAACCAGGTCTGGAACACCGGGAACCCCGACCTGGCGGTGTAGGTGAGGGTGATGCTGCGCAGCGACACCGTCGGGCGGAACCACCCGGTGGCGCCGACCGTGTCGGCGAACGCCGGCGTCCCCGTGCTGCCCGTCAGCGTCTGCGACGCGTCGCTCCACACCGGGAAGTCACCGACGCTCGAGGCGCACCCGGCCGTGCGCGGCGTGCCGTAGGAGCACGCGTTGAACGACTGTTTGTTGCCGAGCTCGGCGGCCGTCGCCTCGGTGCCGTCGGCCCGCAGGGCGGTGACGCGCACCTGGTCGGCGTCGACGTCGCCCAGGATCATCGCCCAGCCGCCCGCGGGGGTGGGCGCGTCGAAGGTGTAGGTGGTGGTCGAGCCGCCGGTCGGGGTGTCGGCCTTGGGCCTCAGGTTCAGGTACCGCCTGCCCTCGCTCGAGCCGAATTGCTGCCCGGGAGGCGTCGCGGCGTTGAAGAACGCGGACGCGCCGCTCTGCACGCCCACGCCGCCACCGCGCGAGTCGCTGCGCACCGTCGCCTCCGGGAAGCTCAGGCCCGGCAGCTGCATCGTGGCGGTGTACGCGTTGGGCGAGCCGCCGAGGTCGGACCAGGTGGCCCAGCCGGTGGTGCGCGCCGCGGACGCGGGCGACCCCAGCGCGACGGCGCCCGCGACGAGCAGGCAGGCGGTGACGAGAGCGAAAGGTCGACGACCCATGGGTCCCCCAGGTCTCAGGTGCGCCCGACTCGCACCGGCGGCAGTGATCAGCAGCACTCTAAACGGAGGAGGTGTCATAGGCTCGCGGCGTGACCGCAGGGCAGGACGAGACCGCCGCCGGGCTGACGGTCGACCAGCTGGCCACCCGCGTCGGGATGACGGTGCGCAACGTCCGCTTCTACGCCGGCCGCGGCCTGATG
>NZ_JBMGQR010000073.1:0-20510 GCF_049059935.1 Solicola agrisoli
CGCGACGTCGTCGCCGTCCTCGACGCGCAGTGGAACCCCGCCTGGGCCGACGACTGGGACGCCGTGGGCACCAGCGTGGGCGACCTCGACGCCCCCGTCCGCAAGGTGCTGCTCGCCGTCGACCCCACGCTCGAGGTGGTGGAGGAGGCCGTGGAGTGGGGGGCGGACCTGCTGCTCACGCACCACCCGCTGCTGCTCAAGGGCGTCCACGGGGTCTCCACGGGCACGCCCAAGGGCCGGATCGTGCACCGCCTGATCAGCGGCGGCGTCGCGCTGCACACGTGCCACACCAACGCCGACTCCCCGCCCGGAGGCGTGTCGGCCTCCATGGCCGACGCGCTCGGGCTGGTCGACGTGCGCCCGCTCGACCCCGACCCGGCCGACGCGCTCGACAAGTGGGTGGTGATGGTGCCCGCGGACGACGCCGACCGCGTCGCCGAGGCGCTGCTCGACGCGGGCGCCGGGCACGTCGGCGACTACGACCGCTGCACGTTCGTCACCGCGGGCATCGGCACGTTCCGTCCCCTCGAGGGCGCCGACCCGACGATCGGCCAGGTGGGCGAGGTCGAGAACGTCGCCGAGGACCGGGTCGAGATGGTCGCGCAGCCGCACCTGCGCGAGAGGCTCCTGGCGGTGCTCCGCGAGGTGCACCCCTACGAGGAGGTCGCGTTCGACCTGCTGGAGATGGCTCCGCGCCCCGGCGACCGGGGGAGCGGACGCATCGGCACGCTGCTCGAGCCCGTCACGCTCGCCGACTTCGCCGCCGACGTCGTCGCGAGCCTGCCGCCCACGTCGAGCGTCGCCAGGGTCGCCGGCGACCCCGAGCGCGAGGTGCGCACGGTGGCGCTGTGCGGGGGCTCCGGCGACTTCCTGCTCGAGCACGCCCGCCGTGCCGGCGCCGACGTCTACGTGACGTCCGACCTGCGCCACCACCCGGTGTCGGAGGCCCAGGAACAGGCCGGGGCGCCCGCCGTCGTCGACGTCCCGCACTGGGCCGCGGAGTGGACCTGGCTGCCGAACGCCGCCCGCCTGCTGTCCGAGGCGCTCGCCGAGGCCGGGTCTAGGGTGGAGACCCGCGTGTCGCGCATCGTCACCGACCCGTGGACCACCCACGTCGCCTGGCCCGCCGAGGCCACCACCCCGAGGAGACCCGCTCCGTGAAGGCCGACCCGCTCAGCCAGCAGACGCTGCTCGAGCTGCAGCACCACGACTCCGTGCTGTCCCAGCTCACGCACCGCAAGAAGTCGCTGCCCGAGCACGATCGCCTCGCCGAGCTGGCCGGTGGTCGCAAGGAGCTCGACGGGCGTCGCATCGAGGCCGAGACCGAGGTCTCCGACCTCACCCGCGACCAGAAGCGGGCCGACGCCGAGGTCGAGCAGGTGCGCTCGCGCCGCACCAACAACCAGAGGCGCATGGACGCGGGGCAGATCACCTCGGCCAAGGACCTCGAGAACATGCAGCACGAGATCGTCGCCCTCGATCGCCGCATCGGCACGCTCGAGGACGCCGAGCTCGAGGTCATGGAGGCGCTCGAGGAGGCCCAGGCCCGGCTCGAGGACGTCCGCGTCGACATCGCCGCCGCCGACGCCGAGGAGACCGCGCTCATTTCGTCGCGCGACGAGGCGATCACCGCCATCGACGCCGAGGCCGCCGGCATCGTCGACGAGCGTGCGGCCGCCGCGGCCCGCGTCCCGGACGACCTGCTCGCGCTGTACGAGAAGGTGCGTGCCCACCAGGGCGGCACCGGTGCGGCGGCGCTGCGGCAGCGCCGCTGCGAGGGCTGCCGGCTCGAGCTCAACGGCGCCGACCTGCGCGAGATCAAGACCATCCCCGACGACGAGGTCGTCCGCTGCCCCGAGTGCGACCGGATCCTGGTGCGCACCATCGAGTCCGGCCTCTGATGCCCGGGTACCGCCGGGTCGTCGTCGAGGCCGACGGCGGCTCCCGGGGCAACCCCGGCCCGGCCGCGTACGGCGCGCTGATCCGCGACGCCGACACCGGCCAGGTGATCGCCGAGAGCGCCGAGGCGTTCGGCACCGCCACCAACAACGTCGCCGAGTACAAGGGCCTGATCGCCGGGCTCGAGCTGGTGCGCGAGCACGCGCCGGACGCCGAGGTCGAGGTCCGGATGGACTCCAAGCTGGTCATCGAGCAGATGGCCGGACGCTGGCGGGTCAAGCACCCCGACATGAAGCCGCTGGCGATGGCGGCGCAGCGCATCGCGCCGTTCGGCGTCGAGTGGACGTGGGTGCCGCGCGAGCAGAACAAGGCCGCCGACGAGATCCTCAACGTCGCGCTCGACGTCGCGCAGGGCAGGACGCCGAAGAAGCGTCGCACCGCAGCCCCCGAGCCGCAGCAGGTCGAGTCCGAGACGGGCACCCGCAACCCGATGGCCGGCTGGCGCGACCCGCTCCTCGACCCGCCCACCACGATCCTGCTGCTGCGCCACGGCGTCACCGACAGCACCGTCAACAAGCTGTTCTGCGGCACCGGGGGAGCCGACCCCGGCCTGAACGACGCCGGACGCGCGCAGGCCGCGCGTGCCGCCGCCTGGATCGCGGCCCACGGCGGCGCCGACGCGATCGTCAGCTCCCCGCTGGCGCGCACCCGCGAGACCGCCGCCGCGGTGGGCGACGCGCTGGGGCTCGACGTCGGCACCGACGACGACCTCGCCGAGGCCGCGTTCGGCGAGTGGGACGGCCTGACCTTCGCCCAGGTGCAGGAGCGCTGGCCCTCCGAGCTCGACGCGTGGCTCGAGTCCACCGCCACCCCGCCGCCCGGCGGCGAGGCCTACGACTCGGTCTTCACCCGCGCCCGCCGCGCCCGCAACCGCCTCGTGCGCGACCACGGCGGCCGGACCGTGGTGGTCGTCAGTCACGTCACGCCCATCAAGATGCTGGCTCGCCTGACGCTCGACGTCCCCATGCCGGTGATCCACCGGCTCGAGCTCGAGCCGGCCTCGATCAGCACCGTCCGCGTCTGGCCCGACGGCCTGTCGACGCTCCGCGGCTGGTCGTTCGTGCCGGAGTGAGGCTCCGGGCGTCCGGACTCAGACCTCGGTGACGACGACGTCGAGGCGGGTGCCGTCCTGCTCGACGGTCCAGCCGAGGTCGCGCAGGGCATCGGCGAGGGCGTCGACGCGGCGGACGTCGACGTTCTCGGTGAGCAGCGCCCGGGTGATCTGGCCCTTGGTGGCCTTGTTGAAGTGGCTGACGATGCTGCGGCGGCCGTCCTTGTCCTGCAGCACGCGGACGGTGGCGGTGCGCGGCGCGAGGTCGCGTCCGGGGCGGAACAGCCCGGCGTAGGTCTGCGAGCGCAGGTCGACCAGCAGTCCCGAGCCGACGAGCGCGGGGACCTCGTCGGCGAGCGGGCCGCGCCAGGCCGACGCCACCGACCCGATGCCGGGCAGCGAGGTGCCCCCGCTGAGCCGGTACGCGGGGATGCGGTCGCCGGGGCGCACGACGCCGAACAGCGCGCTCGCCACCGCCAGGCGCGACGACGCCCGTCGCCTGGCCGACGCGTCGAGGCTCGCGAGGTCGAGGGCCGCGAAGAGCACGCCGCTGTAGACCTTGTCGGCGCGCGCGGTGGGCAGGCTCCACAGCCGGGCGTCGCGATCGACCGCGTCGGCCTGCGACGGGCCGAGGCCGAGCACCGCGGCGGCCTTCTCGGGATCCTGCGACGCGAGGTCGACCAGGCCGTCGACCAGCGTGCGGCGGGTGTCGGTGAGCGACGGGCTCGCGAGCGCGTCGAGGTCGAGCGGCTTGCCGCGGACGGGGAGGGTCTTGCCCTCCGAGGGCGGCAGCCAGATCAGCACCGGACCAGGCTAGGCGTCACCACAGCCACCCCGTCCACAGGCCCAGGACGGCCGCGCACAGCACCACGACGAGCGGGGTGGTGAGCCCGAGCAGGTGGAACGTGCGGGCGGAGGGGGCCGCGTCCTGGGCCCGCAGGCCCGACCGCCAGAGCAGGTTGGCCAGCGAACCGGCGTAGGTGAGGTTGGCGCCCACGTTGACGCCCACGAGCAGCGCCAGCAGTGCCGCGGGGCCGAGGGGCGCCACGAGCGGCAGCAGCACCAGCGTCGCCGGGAGGTTGTTCACCACGCCGGCCAGGACCATCGCCAGCAGGGCGACGCCCACCAGCGCGAGCACGCCGTCGCCGCCGGGCAGCAGGCGGCCCACGAGACCGTCGACGCCGGCGTGGCCCACGGCGATGACCACGATCGCCCAGCACATCACGAAGTAGGCGAAGGGCACGTTGGCCGCGGCGCCCACGTCGGCGAGCGAGACGACGCCGCGACGGCGCGCGTGCCACACCAGCACCACGGCACCGACGGCCGCGGGCCAGAACGGCGCGACGTCGAACGGCGACCCCGCCGCGAACCCGGCGAGCACCGCGACCACGACGCCGAGCGCGACGCGCGGGACCGGCGGCGGCTCCTGCGGCGCGGCGTCGGCGGGCGCGGCGAGGTCGCGCCGGAAGGCCAGCCGGAGCACGACGTACTCCGCGACGATCGCCACCACCCACACCGGGGCCATCGCCGCGGCGAACCCCAGGAACGTCAGGCCGGTGGAGGCGAACACCAGCAGGTTGGTCAGGTTGGAGATCGGCAGCAGCGTCGACGCCGAGTTCGACAGCCGCACGGTGGCGTACGAGACCGGCCGCGACGGGCGTCCCACCGCACGGGCCGCGACGACCAGGACGGGCGTCAGAAGCACCGCGGTGGCGTCCAGGCTGAGGGTGGTGGTGACCAGGGCCGCGACCACGAACGACAGCGCGAGGAAGCGCGGACCCGAGCGCCGTCCGGCGACGGCCACCCGGGCGCCGAGCGCGGCGAACAGGCCCTCGGCGGCGCAGGCCTGCGCCAGCACCATGATCGCCACCAGGAACGCGATGACGGGGAGCAGCTCACCGGCCTCGTCCAGGGCGTCGCCCACCGAGATGGCACCGGTGAGCAGGGCGATCGCGACGCCCGCGGTGCCGACGGTGACCTCCCAGCGCACGCGGGGTCGGGTGCCGCCGCCGAAGGTCACGGGGCTCAGCGTAGGGACAGGTGTCCGCCGCGCACCCTAGGGTGGTCGCCATGCCACGCCGACCCCTGATCGTCGCCCCCGAGTCGGCCGCGGCCGTCGCCGCTCAGCTCGACGCCCTCGAGTCCGAGCTGGGGGTGGGCGCGGAGTTCGCGGACGACGTCCTGGCCGAGGCCGCGGAGTCGGCGGCGTCCCCGTCGCTGCCCGAGCGCGACCTCACGGACCTGCCGTTCGTCACCATCGACCCGCCGGGTGCGCGCGACCTCGACCAGGCGATGCACCTCGAGCGGCTCGACGACGGCTACCGCGTGCACTACGCGATCGCCGACGTGGGTGCGTTCGTCCGTCCGGGCGGTCTCGTCGACGCCGAGGCGCACCGCCGCGGCCAGACGCTCTACGGCCCGTCGCGTCGCATCCCGCTGCACCCGCCGCAGCTCAGCGAGGACGCCGCCAGCCTGCTCGCCGACCAGGTGCGTCCGGCCCTGGTGTGGCAGGTCGAGCTGAGCGAGAGCGGTGAGGGACGCAGCGCCGAGGTGTTCCGCGCGCTGGTCCGCAGCCGCGCCCAGCACGACTACGCCGGCGTGCAGAAGGCCGTCGACGACGGCACCGCCGAGCCCGTGTTCACCCTGCTGCGCGAGATCGGCGAGCTCCGCAAGAGGTACGAGCAGGTGCGCGGGGGCGTCAGCCTGCCGCTGCCCGACCAGGAGATCGTCGCCGACGACGGGCACCTGCGCGTCGAGTACCGCGCCAACCTGCCCGTCGAGGGCTGGAACGAGCAGATCTCGCTGCTCGTCGGCATGGCCGCCGCGCACCTGATGCTCTACGCGCAGGTGGGCCTGCTGCGCACCCTCCCGCCGGCCGACCCGCGTGCGGTCTCGCGGCTGCACCGCACCGCCGACGCCCTCGGCATCGCCTGGCCCGCCGAGATGGCCTACCCCGAGTTCGTCCGCACGCTCGACCCCGACGAGCCGCGTGACGTCGCCATGCTCGACGCCTGCACGACGCTGCTGCGCGGTGCGGGGTACGTCGCGTTCGTCGACGCCGTGCCCGAGCAGCCCGAGCACGCCGCGATCGCCTCGGAGTACGCGCACGCCACGGCACCGCTGCGCCGCCTGGCCGACCGCTACGTCGGCGAGACGTGCGTCGCGATCTGCGCGGGCACGCCCGTCCCGGCCTGGGTCCGCGACGCGCTCGACGCGCTGCCCGCCACGATGCAGGCCTCCGAGCGTCTCGCGCACACCTACGAGCGCGAGGTGGTCGACCTCGTCGAGGCCGGCATGCTGGCGGGCTCGGTCGGGCAGGAGTTCGACGCCGTGGTGCTCGACGCCGACGCCAAGCACCCCACCCGGGGCACCGCGATGGTGGTCGACCCGGCCGTCGAGGCCCAGGTCGAGGCCGACCACGAGCTGCCCGTCGGGTCCCGCGTCCGGGTCCGGCTCACCGAGGCCGACGTCGACGCGCGCCGCGTGCGGTTCAGGCTCGTCTAGAGCCAGCCGGCGCCCTCGGCGATGAGCACGACGCCGAAGGCCAGGAACGCGACGGTGGCGCCGTAGCGGATGAACCGCTCGGGCAGGTGCCTGCCGAGCACGGCGCCGACGACGATGGCGAGGGCGTCGGCGACGACCATGCCCAGGGTGCTGCCGAGCCAGACCCCGAAGACCGCGAGCCAGTCGCTCTCGCGGGTGGCCAGGGTGATGGTGGCGAGCATGGTCTTGTCGCCGAGCTCGGCGAGGAAGAACGCGACGGCGACGGCGAGGAACGCCGCGCCGCCGGCGGCCTTGGCCTTGTTCTCCTCCTCGTCGCTGAGCGAGTCGCCGCGCAGGGTCCAGGCGGCGAAGCCCAGGAACGCGATGCCGGCGACGATCGAGATGGCGTCCTGGCTGCCGGCGAACGCGTCGCCGATCAGGAAGCCGATGGCGACCGAGGCGAGGTGCACGACGGCGGTGGCGGCGGTGATGCCGAGGAGGACCTCGCGGACCCGGAACCGGGTCGCGAAGGTCATCGCCATGAGCTGGCTCTTGTCACCGAGCTCGGCCACGAAGATGACGGCGGTGCTGATCAGGAACGCTTCCACTGGGTCGATCCTGGTGGGCCGGAAGGCCCGCGGACAAGCGAAAGTGACGGCCCTGGCAAGTCATGCGGAGTTCACCCGACGTTTGGCCGCGGCCAACACCGGGAAGGCTCGTGCCACACCCCGTCGCCGACCTCCGGAGGGCCGTCATCGTGCCCGGACCATTCCTCCCGCTCCTCGACCAGCACGGCTCGCGCAGCCGCATGACCTGCACCTACCGGTGCGGCAACGCGTGCGACAAGCCCGAGCACAACACGTCCGGCAACGAGCACTTCTCCGACGTGCTGGCCCGCTCGATGGCCCGGCGGACGCTGCTGCGGGCGTCCGCCGTGACCGGTGCCGGCGCGCTCGTGGCCGGCACGCCGCTCGCCGCGGCGGCGACCGGTCGCGGAGGTCGCGACGACCTCAGCCGCCTGGCCTTCACGCCGGTGCCGCCCAACGTCGTCGACGACGTCGTGGTGCCCGAGGGCTTCCGCGCCGACGTCGTCGTGAGGTGGGGAGACCCGATCCTGCCCGGTGCGCCCGCCTTCGACGTGGACCGCCAGAGCGCGCGCTCGCAGGCCCGCCAGCTCGGCTACAACTGCGACTACCTGACGGTCCTCGACGGGGCGACCCGCGACCGCGGCGTCATGGTGCTCAACCACGAGTACACCAACGAGGAGCTGATGTTCCCCACCGGCCGGTACACCTCGCGCGAGGTGGCCGAGATCGCGATCCAGGCGCACGGCCTGTCGGTGGTCGAGCTCGAGCGGGCCGGACGCGGGGGACGCTGGCGCACCCGCGACCTGCGCCGCGCGCGCCTCAACCGTCGCGTCACGATGACCACCCCGTTCGAGGTCACCGGGCCCGCCGCCGGGGACGTCCGGATGCGCACGCGCGCCGACAAGCGCGGACGCCAGGTGCTCGGCACCCTGAACAACTGCTCGGGCGGCCAGACGCCGTGGGGCACCACGCTGCACGGCGAGGAGAACATCGACCAGTACTTCGACCTCTCCGGCGAGCGTGACCCCCGCTACCAGGCCAGCTACGACCGGTACGGGTTCGACGGCGTCGACACCCGTGGGTGGAGCGAGGTCGACGAGAGGTTCGACCTGAGCAGGGAGCCGCACGAGCCGTTCCGGTTCGGGTGGGTGGTCGAGCTCGACCCGTCCAACCCGCGCTCGACGCCCCGCAAGCGCACGATGCTCGGCCGCTGCAAGCACGAGGGCGCCAACGTCATCGTGACGCCCGACGGTCGCGTGGCCGCCTACACCGGCGACGACGAGCGTGGCGAGTACGTCTACAAGTTCGTCTCGCGCGACCGCGTGGCCAGGGGCAAGGGGCGCAAGGCCCGTGAGCACAACCTGACGCTGCTCGACCACGGCACCCTGCACGTCGGCGTCTTCGACGGCGACGGAGCCGACGACGGCCAGTACGACGGACGAGGACGCTGGGTGCCGCTGACCAGCGACACGCGGTCGTTCGTCGCCGGCATGAGCGTGGCCGACGTCCTGATCGACACCCGCATCGCCGCCGACCGCGTCGGCGCCACCCGGATGGACCGCCCGGAGGACATCGAGCCCAACCCCGTCAACGGCCGGATCTACTGCGCCCTGACCAACAACGCCGACCGCGGCACGAAGTTCCCCACCTCCGAGGCCGCGCCGCTGGCGTCGTCGATGGTGCGCGAGTCGCCGACGGCGCCGCTCACGTCGGCGACGGGCAACCGCAACGGCTACGTGCTCGAGATCCGCGAGGACGGCGACGACCAGACGTCGACGTCGTTCTCCTGGCTCCTGTTCCTGGTGTGCGGCGACCCCGACGCCCCTGAGACGTACTTCGGCGGCTACCCCAAGGACCGCGTCAGCCCGATCTCGTGCCCCGACAACGTCACCTTCGACCGGCGCGGCAACCTGTGGATCAGCACCGACGGCAACGCCCTCGGTGCCCACGACGGCTTCTTCGCGGTGCCGGTGGCGGGTCCCGAGCGCGGGCACGTCCGTCAGTTCCTCAGCGTCCCGACGGGTGCGGAGACCTGCGGGCCGTTCCTCACCGACGACGGGAGGTCGGCGTTCGTCGCCGTCCAGCACCCCGGCGAGGTGGACGGGGCCACGTTCGAGTCGCCCGGCTCGACCTGGCCGCACACCGACCCGTTCCCGCGACCGAGCGTGGTCTGCGTCAGCCGCCGCTGACATGCCCTAGGCTGAGCGACGCGGACGAGTCGGTCGGACGGTCGCGTGAGGTGGTTCGCCGCCTCCCGAGGAAGGTCCGGACTCCGAAGAGCAGGGTGGTGGGCAACGCCCACCCACGGTGACGTGCGGGACAGTGCCACAGAGAGCAGACCGCCAACGGCCCGGTCGCCCACGGGCGGCTGGGTACGGGCAAGGCTGAAACGGTGGTGTAAGAGACCACCAGCACCCCGGGTGACCGGGGTGGCTAGGTAAACCCCACCCGGAGCAAGACCAAGAGGCCCCCGTCACGGCGGGGGCTGCGCCGGTGCCCGAGGGCTGCTCGCCCGAGCCGGCGGGTAGGTCGCCAGAGCCCATCGGCAACGGTGGGCCTAGACAGATGGCCGTCCGGGGCTCGCGCCCCGACAGAATCCGGCCTACAGACCGGCTCGTCCGCCCCCTTCCGCCCGGTGGAGCACCGGGTGGGCCTGCCGGCCGGCCAGCACCGGTGCTCCGCGCAGGCGCCACCGGGTCACCTCGACCACGGCCTCCACCGCGATGGCGGTGGACATCTTCGAGCTGCCCCGCGCGCGCTCGGTGAACGTGATCGGCACCTCGGCCACGGCGCAGCCGGCGAGGACGGCGCGCCAGGTGGTCTCGATCTGGAAGGCGTACCCGTGGGAGCGGGTGTCGCACGCGTCGATCAGGTCGAGGACGGGTGCGCGGAACGCCCGGAACCCGGCGGTGGTGTCGTGGACGGGCAGGCGCAGCACCGTGCGGACGTAGAGGTTGCCGGCGGCCGACAGGAGCCGGCGTCGCAGCGGCCACCCGACGGTCCGTCCGCCTGGGACGTAGCGCGACCCGATCGCGACGTCGGCGTGCTCGAGCGCGGCGACGAGCCGCGGCACCGCGTCGACCGGGTGGGACAGGTCGGCGTCCATCTGCACGACGACGTCGTAGCCGCGGTCACGGGCCCACGCGAAACCCGCGCGGTAGGCCGACCCGAGCCCGTCCTTGCCGGGCCGCTCGAGGAGGTGGACTCCCCGGTGGCGTGCCACGTGGGTCCGGACGAGGTCGGCGGTGCCGTCGGGGCTGGCGTCGTCGACGACGAGGAGGTCAGGAGGGTCCGGCAGGTCGAGCAGGCCGGCGACCAGGACGCCGACGTTCTGGGCTTCGTTGTACGTCGGGACGACGACGAGGGTGGTCATGACGGCTCCTGGGGTGAGGGGACGGCGAGGGGGGCCGGTGCCGGGCAGGTGGTCGGTGCGACCGGCAGCGGCCGGTCGACGCCGCGACGGAGGTAGGTGGCGTAGCCGCAGACGTCGGCGACGGGGCGGTAGTGCGTGGTGAGCGCCGTCCGGGCGGTGGTCCCGGTGATGCCCCAGGAGCCGAGACGGTCGTGCCAGACCAGCACCCAGGTGGGCGGCCCCGTGCCGTCGAGGACGCTGGTGAGGCCGGTCAGGTGCGGGTCGCGGACGCGGACCGGGAGGCTCCAGATCTGGGGGTAGGGGCTGCCCAGGCCCGACCGGTAGAGCAGACCGGGCTGCCCGAACGCGACGACGGCGGAGTCGCCGGGCCTCGCCGCGGCCCGGAGCCAACCGGCCGTCACGGTCGGGGCGCTGTGCGCCGGTGGGGAGGCGATGCCGATCACGGTGGCGACGACCGAGGCACCCACGACCCACCCCGCGCACGCACGGCCCGTGCGACCCCACAGGTCGCGACCCACCGTCGTCGTCGCGGCCGCGAGGGCGGCCGCGGGGACCAGCTGCACCAGGTAGTGGAGCCAGTAGCTGCCGCCGGCGAGGACCGAGAACAGGTCCCAGCCGAGGACGGCCGCGGCCGCGACGGCCGGAGCGGTCCTGCCGCGCCGACGCACGCCCGCGAGCAGCAGCGTCGCCACGAGCGCGGCCAGCCCGCTGCCCGCGGCGGCGACGAGGATGCGGCCGAGACGGATGCCGGTGGCGGGGCTGGCCGAGGTGGAGATGACCGAGGCGGCCTGCGCGCGGAAGACGACCAACGCGTTCCACAGCGCCTGAGGGCTCGTCCCGCGGCTCTCGGCCCACCCGAGCACGACGAGGAGGACGAGCGTCGCGGCCAGGGCGGCGGTGCCGGCGGCCAGGGCGGCGGTGCCGGCGACCAGGGCGGCGGCCCTCGGCGCGAGTCGCCCGGTCGCGACGAGTACGACCAGCAGCACCAGCGCGAACACGAACCCGTCGAGCAGGTTCTGCTTGACGAGCACGGCGGCCATGGCGAGCGCGCCGGCGCCCGCGGCGGACACCAGCTGCGAGGACCACCGCCTGCGGGAGGTCGCGGCGAGGGTGAGGGCGAACGACCCGAGGACGAAGCCGATGCCGAGGAGCTCGCCGTTGACCTCCTGGCCGTCGAGCATCGGCGAGGTCACCAGGGCAGCGGCGACCAGGGCCGCCCACCGGGCGCCGGGACGGCCCCGCACCTGGTGGCCCACCACGCCGGCGAGCACGACGACGGCCGCCGCGGCCAGGCAGCCGAGCAGCCGGAGGGCGACCGGGCCACCGAGGTGGGCGGCGGCGCCGAACAGCCCGATCAGCAGCGGCGGACGATCGACCCAGTAGTCGCCGTACAGCGAGGTGCCGCCGGCGCGCCACTGCGAGCCGACCAGGAGGAAGCCGCCCTCGTCGGCACCGACCGGCCGGCCGAGGAACGGGACCCGCGCGCAGACGGCGACGAGCGCGAGGAGCGCGACCGTGGTGTGCGTGGGCAGCCGGGCGAGGGTGCCCAGGACCCGCCGGTCGTGGGCCCGTGACGTCGACGTGGCGCCGGCGTCGAGTGGGGGAGCCGCCGTCCTGGTCGCCATGGGACCAGGCTGTGCCTCGGTCGCTGAGCGGGCGCTGAGGAAATCCCGTCCCGGGCCCTGACCGGGGCGGTCGGGCGGCACACTGACCGCATGGACGCGCGACGGACGAGACGGTCGGCCAGGGTGGCGGCGCTCCTGCGGGGCGTCCGGGCCCGCTCGGTCCTCGCCGTGGTCGTCGTCATGGCCATCGCCCTGGGCGTGGGCGTCGCCGCGCTGGTCATCGTGCTGATCCGCACCCTGAACGCGAGCGCGGAGGAGAACGCCGACGCCCGGCTCGACCAGGTGGTCCGGGCTCTGGGACGCAGCGACGTCGCCGCGGTGGGCGAGCAGCTGCGCAGCGACGTCGTCGAGGGGACCGTCGTGCAGGTGGTCGACGACACCGGCGTCGTCGTGGCCGGATCGAGCGGCCGGGCGGTCCGCCGACCCCTGACCTCGCTCGATCCCGCCGTCGGGCAGGTGCTGCGCACCGAGGTCGACCGCGCGGTGCTGCTGGATCCTGACGCGCCCTACCTGTTCGTCGTCGGGGCGGTGCGCTCGCAGGGGGAGACCTACCGGGTGGTCGTCGCGAGCTCCCTCGCGCCGCAGCGGGAGGCCACCGGGACCGTGCTGCTGCTCCTGGTGGTCGCCTTCCCCGTCCTGCTCGTGATGGTGGCCGCCGCGACCTGGGTCGTGGTCGGACGCGCGCTGAGCCCGGTGGAGCGCATCCGGTCGGGCGTGGCCGCGATCGAGGCGGCCAACGTGCGCGAGCGCGTCCCCGTCCCGGAGACCGGGGACGAGGTGGCGCGACTCGCGGTGACGATGAACGAGATGCTCGACCGCCTCGAACGGTCGCAGCACTCCCAGCGACAGTTCCTGTCCGACGCGAGCCACGAGCTGCGCAGCCCCCTGGCGACGCTCGGCGCCACGCTCGAGGTCGTCGGACCCGAGCCCGACCCGGTGGACTGGCAGGAGCTGCGTCCGGTGCTCGTCCAGGAGACCGCGCGGATGGGCGTGCTGGTCGACAACCTCCTGCTGCTGGCCAAGGCCGACGACGACGGCGTCGGGCTCCAACGGGTCGACGTCGACCTGGACGACCTCGTCGCCGACGAGCGGGTCCGGCTGGGGGTGCAGCGCGCGGTCGAGGTGCGGACGCACGTCCGGCCCGCACGGGTGGTCGGGGACCGGAACCGGCTCGAGCAGGTCCTGCGCAACCTGGTCGACAACGCCGTGCGGCACGCCGCCGGCACCGTGGCGATCACCTGCGACGAGGTGGACGGCTACGGCAGGCTGGTCGTCGAGGACGACGGACCGGGCATCCCCGACGGCGAGCGCGCGCACGTGCTGGAACGGTTCGTCAGGCTCGACGCCGGTCGGGACCGTGACCGCGGCGGCAGCGGCCTGGGGCTCGCCATCGTCGACGAGATCGTGCGTGCCCACGGCGGTGACGTGCAGATCGACGCCTCGCCGCTCGGAGGAGCCAGGGTCACCGCACGGGTACCGGCCGCCGCGTTCGGCGACGACGCGCCGGACGCTCAGCCGCCGTCGGCGGCGAGCCGGTAGCCCATCCCCCTCACGGTCTCGATGCTCGCGCGGCCGAAGGGGACGTCGATCTTGCCGCGCAGGTACCGGACGTAGACCTCCACGACGTTGACGTCGCCCTCGAAGGCGGCGTCCCACACCGACTCCAGGATCTCGGTCTTGCTGACGACGTCGCCGCGGTGCTGCAGGAGGTACTCCAGCAGCCCGTACTCGCGCGGGGTCAGCCGCACCTCCTGGCCGTCCCGCTCCACGCGGCGTCTCGTCGGGTCCAGCGTCAGGTCGCCGGCGGCGAGGACCACGGGTCGTGCGGGCGCCCCGCGGCGCAGCAGCGCACGCAGGCGGGCGACGAGCACGATGAAGCTGAACGGCTTGGTCAGGTAGTCGTCGGCGCCGAGGTCGAACGCGTCGGTCTGGTCGTACTCGCCGTCCTTGGCGGTCAGCATCAGCACGGGCGTCCAGACGTCCCGGGCGCGCAGCGTCTCGAGCACCCTGTAGCCGTGCACCTTGGGCAGCATGATGTCGAGCACGATCACGTCGTAGGCGCGTTCGGTGGCCGCCCAGAGGGCGTCCTCGCCGTCGTGCACGACGTCGACGACGAAGCCCTCCGAGACGAGTCCCCGGCGGACGGTCTCGGCCAGACGGGTCTCGTCCTCGACCACCAGCACCCTCATCGGGCCTCCTCCCGCCTCGAAGGACCAGGCCGGCCCTGGGCGCGGACGGTGGCGAACACGTCGTCGCACCGCCCCGGCCGGCGGTCCCGGTCGACGAACCACTCGACGCCGAGGACGAGCCCGGCCAGCGGGCGGGGGAGGGCGAGCAGGGTCCGCAGGGTGCGCGGGCCCGAGTCGGACGTCGCCTGGCTGGCGTGCGCCGCCAGCGACGCCCGCTTGGCACCGAGGTGGTGGCGGACGTCGACGCGGTGCGTGATCTGCGCCCGAGGGGTGAAGGCGGTCTCGAACGTGGTGGGGTCGACCCGGTCCAGCACGCCGGGGACGCGGGCGAGCAGGCGCACCAGCCGCGCGAGGAGGTCGCGGTCGACGGTGGCCTGCAGGACGCTGGGGGTGCCTGCGAGCTCCGCGGCGATCTCCCCGACGCGGTGCACCTGGACGTGGTCGGGGTGCCCGTACCCGCCCGCCGGGTCGTAGGTCGTGAGCACGTCGGCGTCCTCCTCGCGCAGCACCGTGGCGAGCGCCCGGGCCGCGACGCGCGGGTCCACGGCGCTGAAGGCCGCGGGGTCGCCGGTGGCGCTGTCGTGCCAGCCGGAGTCGGCGAAGCCCAGGCACACGACCCGCGCCACGCCCAGCGCCCGGGCCGAGGCGTCCAGCTCGGCCAGACGGCGCCCGCCGAGCGCCCGGTCCGCGCCGAGCACGCGCGCGGCCAGCCCCGCCTCCCCGGCCGTGGCGGTCACGAGCACCACCCGGTGGCCCTCGGCCGCCGCCCGCGCGAGTGTCCCTCCGGTCAGCAGCGCCTCGTCGTCGGGGTGCGCGTGGAACGAGACCAGGGTGTAGGCGGTGGTCGGGGGCACGGGACGAGCATGGCACCCGGAGGACGAGGGCGGTCGCGTCTCTCAGCCGTCGCTCAGCGGCGCCGGGTCAGTCTCGGGCCATGAGCCCACTCCACGCGGCCGAGGTCCCACCGGCACCCGGCGCCGGGCGCTCCACGCGCGCGCCACGGCTGGTGGTCGGCCTGGCCCTGACCGCTGCCGCGGCGGCGTTGGTCGTGATGGTCCCGCGCCTGGTCCACGTGTCGTGGACGTCGGTCCTGACCACCCTGGCCACCGTGTCGCTCGGGTGGCTCGCGGTGCTCGCCGTGGTCTGGCTGGCCGGCATGTGGGCCCACACCCTGGTGCTGACCTCGTCGATGCCGGGACTGTCCTCGCGGCGGGCGCTGGGGCTGAACCTGGCCGGCAGCGCCGTGGCCAATTCGGTGCCGCTCGGCGGTGCGGTCAGCATGGGCCTGACGACGGCGATGGCGCGGTCGTGGGGGTTCGCCCGGGTCGAGCTGGCGACGTTCCTGACGGTCAGCAACGTGTGGAACCTGCTCTTCCGGGCGCTCTTCGGAGCGTTCGCGCTGGCGTTCCTGCTCACCGGTCTGCCCCACGGGGCCGTCGCGAGCGCCGCGCCGGTGGCCCTCGGCGCTGCGGTGCTGGTCGTCGTGACGATCGTCCTGCTCCTGGCACGGGAGCGGTGGGCGGCGCTGCTCGGCCGCGGTGCCGGCACGCTCGCCGACCTCGTCCACCGGCTGCGTGGGGGCGAGCCCGGTGACCTCGCCGGGGCCGGCGCCCGTGGCGCGGTCGAGGTCAGGGCGACCACGCTGCGCGTGATCGGCTCCTCCTGGCACCAGATGAGCGTCGGCATGGTCGTCTACCTCTCCCTGCTGTGCCTGCTGCTGGACCTGTGCCTGCACGCGATCGGCACCCCCGTCCCGGTCGCCACCGTGGTCGCCGCGGTCGCCGTCGAGCGGCTGCTGTCGGCCGTCCCGGTCACCCCCGGTGGCGCCGGCGTGGCCGAGCTCGGGATCGTGGCCGTCCTGACGTTGTCGGGCACCGCGCCCCTGGCGGCCGCGAGCGCGGCCGTCCTCTACCGCCTGTTCACCTTCGCCCTCGAGATCCCCGTCGGGCTCGGCGTCGCCGCGGGCTGGGGCGCCCTGAGGTGGCGCCGGCACCACGTCCGCGAGCAGGTGGCGGCATGAGGATCCTGCACGTCTCCGACGTCTACCTGCCGCGTCTCGGCGGGATCGAGCTGCACGTGCGCGACCTCGCCGGCCAGCAGGCCGCACGCGGTCACGACGTGGTCGTCGTGACGGCCACGCCCGGCGCGCCCCTCGACCCGCTCGTCCGGGTCGTCGTGGTCGACCGCTGGGGCAGGGACGACGTGCTGGACGCCCTGGTGGGGTGGGCCGACGTGGTGCACACGCACTCCTCGGTCGTCTCGCCCCTCGCCTGGGTGGCGACCCGGCGTGCCACCGCGGCCGGCGTCCCCGTCGTGCTCACCATGCACTCGCTCGTCCAGCGGTCCGCGGTGGTCCGGGCCGGGTGGCGCCGGGTCGGTGCGGGGTTGGGCGCCGGCGTGCGGTGGACGTCCGTGAGCAGCGTCGGGGCGGCCGGCCTCGCCGAGCTCGTCCCCGCCGACGTGGGCGTCCTGCCCAACGGCATCGTCGTCGAGCCGTGGACCCGCCCGCGCACCGTCAGCGCCACCGAACGGTCGGTGGTGGCGGTGATGCGTCTCAGTGCCCGCAAGCGCGCCCTGCCGCTCGTCGACGTCCTGTCCGACGTCCGCGCCACGGTCGACGCGTCGATCCCGCTGCGCGCCACGATCGTCGGCGACGGGCCGCAACGGTGCGACGTGCAGCGGATGCTCGACGACCGCGGCATGGACTGGGTCGAGCTGACCGGGCGCCTCGACCGAACGCAGATCGCCCACGAGCTCGCCCGCGCCGACGTGTTCCTCGCACCGGCCACCCTGGAGTCGTTCGGGATCGCCGCGCTGGAGGCCCGCTGCACCGGTCTGCCCGTCGTGGCGATGGCCCGCGGCGGGGTGGGGGACTTCGTCACCGACGGCGTCGAGGGCTACCTCGTCCGCGACGACGCCGACATGGCCGCGCGCACCGCGGCCCTCCTGACCGACGCCGACCTGCGCGGGACCATGACGGCCGCGAGCCTGGCCCACCGTCCCCGGTACGACTGGGACACCGTCGTCGCGATGACGACCGAGCAGTACCGCGTCGCCGAGGTGCTCTCAGCGTCCTGTCAGCGGCGGACTCCTAGCGTCACGGCATGATCCTCGCCCTGACCCCGTTGCTCTACGCCCTCGGCCCGGCCGCCCTGCTCCTCGTCATGGCGGTCGTCTTCGCCGAGACCGGGCTGCTCGTCGGCTTCTTCCTCCCGGGCGACTCGCTCCTGTTCATGGCCGGCGCCCTGGTCGCCTCGCACGTGATCGGGCTGCCGTACTGGGTCCTCGCCGTGGGCGTCCTCGTCGCGGCGGTCCTGGGCGACCAGCTCGGCTACACGATCGGCCGACGCTACGGCCCGCGGGTGTTCTCCCGTCGCGACTCGCGGCTGTTCGACTCCGCGCACGCCGACCGCGCCCAGGCGTTCTTCGACCGTCACGGACCCAAGGCCGTCGTCCTGGCCCGCTTCCTGCCCGTCGTCCGCACGTTCGTGCCCGTCGTCGCCGGGGTCGGACGGATGCCGCGCCGCTCCTTCGCCCTGCACAACCTCGCCGGCGCCCTGGTGTGGGCGGTCGGCCTCACCACGGCCGGCCTCCTCTTCGGCGGGATCCCCTGGGTCGCCGCGCACGTCGAGCTGATCACCCTGGGCATCGTCGCCGTCTCCCTGGTCCCCGCGGCGCTCGCGGTCGTTGGACGGCTCGCGGGCCGCGGGCGCGCGGAGCCGGTGCGCCTGCCTCAGGTCGTGCTCGGCGACGGCGGAGGACGCTCGGCTCCATGACGACCGGCCGCACGCTCCTCGGTCGTGTCCTCGACCGCGAGGCGCTGACCTTCCTGGTGGTCGGCGGTGCCGGCTACGTCGTGGACGTGGGCCTGTTCAACGCGCTGCGGGCGTGGCCGGTGCTGGCGGCGGTGGACCCGACCGTCTCCAAGCTGCTGGCGGTCGTCGCGGCGACGGCGGTCACCTACCTGGGCAACCGGACGCTCACGTGGCGTGGTCGCAGCAGCCACGGCCGGCGCCGCGAGGTCGCCCTGTTCGTGATGCTCAACGTGGTCGGCCTCGGGTTCTCCGTCCTCACCCTGTGGGTCTCCCACGACCTCCTGGGGTGGACCAGCGGCCTGGCCGACAACGTCTCGGCCAACGTCGTCGGCCTGGCGCTCGGGACGGCCTTCCGGTACTGGTCGTACCGACGGTTCGTGTTCGCCGGCCCGGTGGCCGAGCCCGCGCGTCCGCGACCACCGAGCCGGCCCGCCGGCCCGACCCGCTCGGCTCCGACGCTGCGGCTGCAACGCGACACCGGACGCTGAGGGGCCCCACGATGGCAGCCGCGACGCTCAGCGAGCTCTCAACGACCACGGGCGATGGTGCCCGCATGTCCGTCACTCACCCCGTGTCGCGCAGCGTCGTCGACACCCTGCCCTGCCCGCCACCCACGGCCCCCGCACCGCGGCCGGACCGGTCGGGGTGGCGCCGACGCGACCGCTCCCGGCTGCTGGTCTCCGCAGCCGTGGCGTCGCTGGGTGTGGTGGGTCTCGCGTCGGCGCTGTCCCTTCCCCTGCGCGACCGGCTCCACCTCCTGCTGGATGCGGTCCCGTTCTACGTGCCGACCACGGCCGCGATCACGCTGGCGTTCGTGTCGGTGGCACTGATCGTGCTGGCCCGCGGGCTGCGCCGAGGTCAGCGTCTGGCGTGGGGGGCGACCCTGGGACTGCTGTCGGCGTCGGCGGGCCTGCACCTGGCTCGGGGCCTGGACGCCGAGTGGGCGGTGGTCACCGGGGTCGTCGTGGTGGCGATGCTGCGGGCTCGGCGGGCGTTCCCCGTCCGCTCGACCCGCGCGGTCGTGCGCCGGGCCGCGACGGTGCTGACGGCCGGGACGGCCGTGCTGACCGCTGCTGCGGCGACGCTCGCCTCGGCGACCGGCACCACGGACGTCGCGACCGCCCTGCGCGACTCGGTCACCTCGATGGCCGGCTCGAGCGTCCTGCCCGTCGACCTCACCACCGGCGTCGCGACACCGGTCGTGGTGGCCCTGGCGCCGGCGGTCCTGGCCGGCGCGCTGTGGGTCCTGACGTCGCCTGCGCACGGCGCCCGGGTCCTGCGGCACGGGCACCACCTGGACCGGGAGGCAGCACGCGCCGTCGTGCGCCGCCACGGCGGCGGGACGCTCGACTACTTCGCCCTGCGCGACGACAAGCACTGGTTCTTCGACGGCGAGAGCGTCGTCGCCTACGGCCTCCGCGGGGGCATCTGCCTGGTCTCGCCCGACCCGATCGGGCCGGGGGCCGAGCGTCGCCAGGTCTGGGAGGCGTTCATGTCCTTCGCCGAGGTCCACGGCTGGACGGTGGCCGTCCTCGGTGCCGCACCGGACCGCCTGGACCTCTACGAGGACTGGGGCATGCGCCCGGTGTACCTGGGCGACGAGGCCGTCGTCGACTGCCCGACCTTCTCGGTCAGCGGACACTCGATGCGCGGTCTGCGCGGGACCCGCAACCGCCTGACGCGTGAGGGGTGGACGGTCACCTTCCACGACCCGGCCGACCTCGACCCCGACCTCCGCGACCGGCTCCGTGGCCTGTCGACGCAGAGCCGACGCGGCGCGGTCGAGCGCGGGTTCTCGATGACGCTCTCGCGACTGTTCGACCCCGACGACACCGGCCTGATGGTGTCGGTCGCCCGCGATCCCGCGGGCGTCCCGCAGGCGTTCGTCCAGTGGACGCCGAGCGCCGACGTCGACGGCTGGTCGCTGGACGTGATGCGACGTTCCGACGACCCCGACCTGCCGAACGGGGTGACCGACCTGTGCGTCCTGGCGACCATCGACCACGTCGCCGCCTCCGGACGTCGCGGGCTCGGCCTCAACTTCGCGATCTGGCGGACCGTCCTGGCCGGTGAGCGCCCGGGACCGCTCGGGGAGCTCGGACGCCGGGCACTGGTGCAGGCCTCGGAGCGCGGCCAGATCGACTCGCTGCGCCGCTTCAACGACAAGTTCCACCCCGACTGGACGCCCCGGTACGTCGTCCTCGGGCGGACCGGCGCCCTGGCCGCCCAGGCCATCACCATCGCCGACGCCGAGGGCATCAGCGAGCTGCCGCTGGTCGGACGCTTCATGCGGGGGCTCGACCGCTGACCGCCGCCCGTCGGACGGACCGGCCAGGTCGTCCTACTGTGGTGGGCATGAGCATCGAGAGGTGGCGCCACGGGCTGGACCGCCGCCTCGACGACTCCCGCGTGTTCGTGCCGGTCGTGG
>NZ_JBMGQR010000074.1:0-20404 GCF_049059935.1 Solicola agrisoli
GAGCACCGCGAACGCGGGGTGCTCGGTGAGCGGGAGAGCGGTGACCGTCATACGCCCATTTTACGACAGTCGAACACGCGTTCGCAACGGTGTGGACGTGGAGCGGTCCTATCTGGATTGCCTACCGACCTCGTCGCCACTTGTCCACAGAACGTCGAGGTCCCCAGGGAGTCGCGAAGACCAGGGCGACCGAGGTTCCTCTCGACACGACCGACCCACCCGTGGGGATCGTGCCGACGAGGAAGAGGTCGGCGGGGTCCGACCCAAGGTCCCCTCCCGGCACGTCGGTCACGACACCTGCGCCCCGCAGCCTCAACCCTGCACGGTCCAGGAGGACTCGGGCCTGCGCCTCGTCCGGTTGCGGGCACGAAGTGAGCGGGTCGGCGGGTTCGACACCCATCAACACGTTGGGCACCGCGACGTACGCGTCGGGC
Source organism: Solicola agrisoli (assembly GCF_049059935.1). Lineage (NCBI taxonomy): Bacteria > Bacillati > Actinomycetota > Actinomycetes > Propionibacteriales > Nocardioidaceae > Solicola > Solicola agrisoli. The sequence goes on from NZ_JBMGQR010000074.1 coordinate 435, forward strand.
ACCAGCTGCGCGGTGTCGGCGATGGCGCGCACGTCCGTTCGCGGCCCGTCGAGGAGGAGAGACCCTCCGAGCGCGGGCGCCGCCAGCGCGATGCTCGTGTAGCTGTGCACACCGGCGGGATCGACGACCAGCTCCTCGGTCACGTGGACCGGGTGGCCTCCGACCACCTTCGTCGATCCGGGCCGACGTGGGTCGTGCCGTGGTTCGAACGACGACGGCTGCTGCTCCTCGTCGCTCAACCTGATGCTGACGGCTCCGTCCAACGGGCTCCAGATCGCCATCGCTGGCATCATGCGCATGGGGAGGACCACCGCGCTCCGTCTGACCTCCACGAGTCCGATCTCGACCGGCCAGGCCTTCGGCACCTCGATCGCGAGTCGACCGGCTGCGAGGAGACGGGTGGATGGAGCGGTCACCCGGTCAGTGCACCAGTCGCGAACGCGGACGGCACCCGAATATCGCGTGTTCGTCGACGTGGCCGTGCCTCGACGTGCGGGCGGTGCGGCTCCGGGCCCCGCGCCCTACGGCTCCCGCAGCACCGGATAGACCAAGTGCAGCACCCGGTCCGCCTCGATGACGGTCGTCGGGTCACCCAGCCGCACGGGGGCGCCGCCCGCGAGAGCCCCGAAGAACGGCCGCCCCTCCCCCAGCACGACGGGTGCGAGGTCGATCGCGACCGCGTCGAGCAGACCGGCCTCGAGGCACTGGCGCGCGACCGTCCCGGCCGCGACGGCGACGTCGCGCTCACCTGCCAGGGAGCGGGCGAGGGTCACCGCAGCCTCGACCCCGTCGGTGACGAAGTGGAAGTCCTCCGACCCCGGGTAGGACCAGTCGGTCGGCGCCTGGTGCGTCAGGACCACCACCGGCGTCCCGATCGGGTGGGTGCCGCCCCAGCCGTCGACGAGGTCGAACAGCTCGCGACCGACCACCAGCGCGCCGAGCCGCCCGACCCACGAGCGCCAGTAAGCGGCACTCGTCGCGGTGAGGGAGAACGAGACGTCGGGCGACGCGGTCGTCACGGCCTCGTCGCCCGTCTCGTACCAGTCGAAGAGCGGGTCGATCCCGTGGTCGTGGTGCGCGATGAACCCGTCGAGCGACATCGTCGCGCTGGCGATCACCTGGCCCACGCGACTCACCTGATCCGCTCGGTGAGGTGCACCTCGACGTCGTCACCGTCGGACTTGCCGATGGCCTTGCGGATCGGCGACGCGACGGGCAGCTTGTGCGTGCCGTCCCCCAACGCCATGAACGCCCCGGTGAAGGGGTGGCCGTCGACGGTGCCTGCGACCTTGACCAGGCCGCGGGTGCCGAAGACCTGCGCCGAGTCCGGCATCTGCACACAGGTCCAGGTGTCGCCGGGGCGCACCTTGCCGAGCGTGGCGGTGAAGGTGATGTCCAGGGGTGTGCTCATGGTGCTACTGACCGGCCAAGGCACCCGGACTCATCGCCCCCGCCAGGCCTCGATCGCGACGTCCACCAGACCCACGCGTGGCTCGTCGCCCGCCACCGCGTCGAGCGGCATCCAGGCGGCGTGGTCGGTCGTCCCGCCCACCTCGACGGTCCCGAGGCTGCCGCCGACGACGTGCGCGGTGTAGACGACGCGCACCGACTTGAACGGGCGCGGCGGACGCGGGCCGCCCTGGCCGGCGGACGAGTGCACCGTCAGCAGTCCGTCGAGCTCGACGTCGTACCCGGTCTCCTCGTGCACCTCGCGGACGACCGCCTCCTCAGCGGTCTCCTCGAGGTCCACTCCTCCGCCGGGCAGCGTCCACCCCGGACGGCCGCGGGTCGAGCCGTTGTACCAGGACAGCAGGATCTGCTCGCGCTCGTCGACGATCACCGCGTACGCGGCCAGACGGGTGTCGTACTCGCTGAAGTGCACCCCGAGAACCTAGCGGCGGCTAGGGCTTGCGCCACACCGACACGTGGCTCTCGCTGTCGGAGGTGAACGGGCTGCGGTACCAGTCGGCGTACCGGCCCTCGAGCTCCAGACCCGCGAGCCGCGCCATCAGGTCGCACTCGGACGCCCACAGGTAGCGGAAGTGCCCGGAGTCGTGGCGGGCCGTGCCGTCGGGGGCGGTGCGGTAGTGGTGGGACGTGCACCGCTGGGTCACCGGGTCGTAGGTGTCGAGGCAGAGGTAGTCGTCCTCCACCACCATCGGCGCGGCGAGACGGCCCGGCGGCAGCCGTCGCAGCGGCGGCACCCACAGCTCGATCACGAACCGGCCGCCCGGCGCGAGGTGGCGGGCGGCGTTGGCGAAGCACGCGACCTGCTCGTCCTGCGTCCGCAGGTTCGAGATGGTGTTGAACACGAGGTAGACGAGCGCGAACTCGCCCGGAACCCGGGCCGTGGCCATGTCGCCGACGACGACGGGCAGGGCCTCGGCGTCGACCTTGTGCCGCAGCTCGGCGAGCATCGCCGCGGACAGCTCGATCCCGCTCACCGGCACGCCGCGCTCGAGGAGGGGGACGGCCACCCGTCCGGTGCCGACGGCCAGCTCCAGGGCCGCGCCGTCACCGGCCAGGTCGGCCAGCACGTCGACGGTCGGGACCAGCACCTCCGGGGCGAACATGCCGGCCGAGTCCTCGTCGTACCGGCGCGCCGTCACCTCGTCCCACACCTCGCTGCTGGTCACGGCGCCGAGCATGCCGCCGGACGCGGACCCGCGTCGACCGGTTCTCAGCCGACGAAGACCGCCACCGGACGCGCGTCGGCGCCCCGCTGCTCGTAGAGCGCCAGGAACTCGGGCCCGTCGAACAGCGCGACGGGGCCGGGGGCGCCGAGGTCGAAGCCGGGCAGGGGCCGGCCGAAGCGGACGTCGCGCGCCGTGTCGTCGTCGAGGTCGACGCTCGCGAACGCCGCGCGTGCGGCCTCGTCGAGCGGCACCATCGTGAAGGAGACGGCGAGCTCGTCGAGGGTTCGGGCGACGTCGAGGCCGAAACCGCCGACGCGGGTGCGGCGCAGGGCCGTCAGGTGGCCGCCGACACCGAGGTCGTCGCCGACGTCGCGGGCCAGCGCCCGCACGTAGGTGCCCGACGAGCAGGTGACGTGGGCGTCGAGGTCGACGCAGCCGTCCACGTCGGACGGGCGCAGCGGCCCGACGTCGAAGCGGGCCACGTGGACGTCGCGCGGCGGGATCTCGACGGTCTCGCCGTCGCGCACGCGGGCGTAGGCGCGGCGGCCGTCGATCTTCACCGCCGACACCGACGACGGCACCTGCGAGACGTCACCGGTCCAGGCCGACGCCGCCCGCGCGACGTCGGCGTCGGTGACGCCGGACGCCGGGGCCGAGGCCACGACCTCTCCCTCGGCGTCGTCGGTGGACGTGCGCTGCCCGAGCCGGATCGTCGCCTCGTAGTCCTTGTCGGCGAGCGTCAGGTGGCCCAGCAGCCGGGTGGCCCGGTTGACCCCGAGCACCAGCACGCCGGTGGCCATCGGGTCGAGCGTGCCGGCGTGGCCGACCTTGCGCGTGCCCGCGAGGCGGCGGGTGCGGCCGACGACGTCGTGCGACGTCCAGCCCCCGGGCTTGTCGACGACGACCAGCCCGGAGGCGGGGGCGTCGCTCACTCGGGGCGGTCGGACTCGTCGAGGTCCGCGTCGTCGCCGGCCACCTCGCGCACGCGGTAGGGGTCGGGGTCGCCGGCGTGCACGGCGCCGGCGGACGCGGCCGCCACCGCGGCGTCGGACTCGCGCGCCTTGGCGAGCAGGTCCTCGATCGCGCGGGCGTTCTCGGGCACCGCGTCGAGCACGAACTCGATCGACGGCGTGTGCCGCATGCCGAGCTGCTTGCCGACCTCGGAGCGGATGATGCCCGTCGCGCTGACGAGCGCCGCACCGGTGCCGTCGATCGCGTCCTGGTCGCCCATCACGGTGTAGAACACCGTGGCGTGCTGGGTGTCGCCGGTGACGCGGACGTCGGTGACGGTGACGAACCCCAGGCGCGGGTCCTTGATCCGGTGCTCGAGCATCTGGGCGACGACGACCTTGATCCGGTCGGCGACCTTGCGGACGCGCGGTGAAGCCATGGGCTCTTCTCCTCGTTGGTGGTGCGGACGCGGAACGGGCGGCCGGTCAGATGACCGACCGCCCGTCCCACCAGATCGTGCTCTCAGCCGCGCGGGACCTCACGCAGCTCGAACGTCTCGATGACGTCGTCGATCTTGATGTCGTTGAAGCCACGCAGGGTCAGACCACACTCGAAGCCCTCGCGGACCTCGCTCGCGTCGTCCTTCTCGCGTCGCAGGCTCGACAGGTCGAGGTTGTCCGCGACGACGTTGCCGTCGCGCAGCAGCCGCGCCTTGGCGTTGCGCTTGATCGAGCCCGACGTGACCATGCAGCCGGCGATGTTGCCGATCTTGGAGGAGCGGAAGATCTGACGGATCTCCGCGGTGCCCAGCTGGGCCTCCTCGTAGATGGGCTTGAGCATCCCCTTGAGCGCGGCCTCGATCTCCTCGATGGCCTGGTAGATCACCGAGTAGTACCGGATCTCGACGCCCTCGCGGTCGGCGAGCTCGGCGGCCTTGCCCTGGCCACGGACGTTGAACCCGATGATGATCGCGTCCGACGCCGCAGCGAGGTCGACGTTGGTCTCGGTGATCGCACCGACACCGCGGTCGATGACCCGCAGGTTGACGTCGTCGCCGACGTCGATCTTGGCGAGCGCGTCCTCGAGGGCCTCGACCGAACCGGATCCGTCACCCTTGAGGATGAGGAGCAGCTCGTTGTTGGCGCCCTTGGACATGTTCTCCATGAAGTCCTCGAGCGTGCGACGGCTCGTGCGCTTGGCCAGGGCGGCCGTGCGCTCGCGGGCGTCACGCTTCTCGGCGACCTGACGGGCGACGCGGTCGTCGGCGACGACCATGAAGTTGTCGCCCGCACCGGGCACGGCCGACAGGCCGAGCACCAGCACCGGGCGCGCCGGCATGGCCTCCTCGACGTTGTTGCCGTGCTCGTCGAGCAGCGCACGGACGCGGCCGTAGGCCGGTCCGGCGACGATCGAGTCGCCGACGCGCAGCGTGCCGCGCTGGACCAGGACGGTCGCGACGGGGCCGCGTCCACGGTCGAGGTGACCCTCGATCGCGATGCCCTCGGCGTTCTGCGTCGGGTTGGCCCGCAGGTCGAGCGCCGCGTCCGCGGTGAGGACGATGCCCTCGAGCAGACCGTCGAGGTTCAGCCTCTCGCGCGCCGAGACGTCGACGAACATCGTGTCGCCGCCGTACTCCTCGGGCACCAGGCCGTACTCGGTGAGCTGACCGCGCACTTTGGACGGGTCGGCACCCTCCTTGTCGATCTTGTTGACCGCCACCACGATCGGCACGTTGGCCGCCAGTGCGTGGTTGAGGGCCTCGATCGTCTGGGGCATGACGCCGTCGTCGGCCGCGACCACCAGCACCGCGATGTCGGTGGCCTGCGCACCACGGGCACGCATGGCGGTGAACGCCTCGTGACCGGGGGTGTCGATGAAGGTGATGGCGCGCTCGTCGCCGTCGACCTCGGTGCGCACCCGGTACGCGCCGATGGTCTGGGTGATGCCGCCGGCCTCCTTGTCGACCACGTTGGCGTCACGCAGCGCGTCGAGGAGCTTGGTCTTTCCGTGGTCGACGTGACCCATGACGGTGACGACCGGCGGACGCGCGATGAGGTCGTCCTCGCTGCCCTCGTCCTCACCGAACTCGAGGTCGAAGGACTCGAGCAGCTCGCGGTCCTCCTCCTCGGGCGAGACGACCTGGATGTCGTACTCCAGCTCCTCGCCGATGATGCGCAGGGTGTCGTCGTTGACCGACTGGGTCGCGGTGACCATCTCGCCCAGCGCGAACAGCACCTGCACCAGCGATGCCGGGTCGGCGCCGATCTTCTCGGCGAGGTCGGTCAGCGAGGCGCCACGGCGCAGACGGATCGACGCGCCGTCGCCCTTGCGGACGCGGACGCCACCGGCCTGCGGCGGTGCGCTCTGGTCGAACTCCTGGCGCTTCGCGCGCTTGGACTTGCGTCCCCGGCGGACCGGGCCTCCTGCGCGACCGAACGCACCCTGCGTGCCACCACGGGCACCGGGACGACCGCGACCACCGAAGCCGCCGGGACGCCCGGGCGCACCGGCGCCTGCGCCGGGAGCGCCGCCACCGGGTGCACCGCGACCGCGGGCACCGCCGGGACCGCCGCGGCCCGGAGGGCCACCACGGGCCCCGCCGCGACCGGGCGCGCCACCGAGGGCGGGCGAGGACTGCTTGGGCATCATCGCCGGGTTGGGGCGAGGCATGCCGCCGGGACGCGGCGCGGCCGCGTCACCGCTGCGCGCGGCGGGCGGACGCGGGGGCATGCCCTCGCGGTCGCGCGCCGGGGGCGCCGTGGAGTCGGTGCCGCGACCGGGGCGCTGCATGCCCTGGCGCGACGAGAACGGGTTGTTGCCGGGACGCGCGCTGGGCGCGCCGCCGCGGGCGGCCGGCGGGCGCGGGGTGGCGCCGGGAGCCGAGCCGGGACGGGGTCCGCCGCCGGGACGCGGGGCGTCCGAGCGTGCGGCCGGGACCTCGGGCGCCGCGGGGGCGTCGGGGACCTCGACCTCGCGGGCCGCGGGGGCGACCGGGGCCGCGGGGGCCTGGGGCTCCGGCTCGGGCGCACGACGTGCGGGACCGGGCATGGGGCCCGACGGCGACGGCGCGCGCGTGGCGGGAGCCGGCGTCGGCGGGGCCTCGGCGGCCGGGGCCTGCGGGGCCGCGGGCGTCGGGGCGGCAGGCGTCGCGGCAGCCGGCTGCGACGGACCGGGGGTGGGAGCGGCGGCGGGCTTCTTGCGCGCCGCCTTCTTCTCGCCCTTGGCGCGCAGCTCGTCGCCGAACTGCTCGTTGAGCCGGCGGATGACCGGCGGCTCGACGGTGGACGACGCGGACTTGACGTACTCACCCATGTCGCTCAGCGTCGACAGGACTTCCTTGCTGGTAATGCCGAACTCTTTGGCGAGCTCGTGGACTCGGACCTTGGCCACTGTTCTCCTTCTGGGGGACCCGCACCCCAGAAGACGGCCTGGGGCAGGGTTAGACGACGTGCTTGCTCATGTGGAGGAACTCATCGAGTGCTCATGAGCGGGAGCTCCGTTCTTCCTGGACGTGTGTGGATGCGGAGGCGGGCTCCGCGGTGCTGTGGTGGCGTCGTTGCTCGGACTCGACCAGGACGGCCACCAGGCTCGTGTCCACCGGGCCCGGTGTTCGCAGGGCCCTGGTGAACGCCCGCCGGCGTGTCGCCTGCTCGAGGCAGGAGACCCGGGGGTGCAGGTGCGCACCCCGTCCTGGTGCCGCTCCGCGGAGGTCGGGGACCACGACGATCTCGTCGCCGTCTCCCACCGCCACGAGGCGGACGAGGTCGGACTTCGCAGCCCTCTGCCGACATCCGATGCACGTGCGCACGGGGCGCGAGGGCGTGGACGGGGCGTCGGGGCTGCTCACCACCGTCGAGTCTAGCCGGTCGGCCCCACTCACGTCCCCTCGGGCGTGTCGCCGCGGGGGTCGGCGGCGGTGTCGGAGCGGATGTCGATGCGCCAGCCGGTGAGCCGCGCGGCCAGGCGGGCGTTCTGCCCCTCCTTGCCGATCGCGAGCGACAGCTGGAAGTCCGGGACGATGACGCGGGCCGAGCGCGCCTGGCGGTCGACGATGAGCACCTCGCTGACGCGGGCCGGCGACAGCGCCTGTCCGACGTACTCGGCGGGGTCGTCGGAGTAGTCGACGATGTCGATCTTCTCGCCGTGCAGCTCGGACATCACGTTGCGGACGCGCTCGCCCATCTGGCCGATGCACGAGCCCTTGGCGTTGACGCCGGGCACGGTGCCCTTGACCGACAGCTTGGTGCGGTGGCCGGCCTCGCGGGCGATGCCGGCGATCTCGACCGACCCGTCGGCGATCTCGGGCACCTCGAGGGCGAAGAGCTTGCGGACCAGGCTCGGGTGGGTGCGCGACACCTGCACCTGCGGCCCGCGCATGCCCTTGCGGACGCTGGTGACGATGACCTTGATGCGCTCGCCGTGCTCGTACCGCTCCCCCGGCACCCGCTCGGCCGGCGGCATCAGCGCCTCGAGGCGTCCGAGGTCGACCAGGACGTCGTCGGGGTTGCGCCCCTGCTGGACGACGCCCGACACGAGGTCGCCCTCCTTGGCGGCGAACTCGCCGAACTTCTGGTCGTCCTCGGCGTCGCGGAGGCGCTGCAGGATGACCTGGCGGGCGGTGGAGGTGGCGATGCGGCCGAACCCGGTGGGGGTGTCGTCGAACTCGGCGCTGAACAGCGGTCCGCGGTCGGCCGGGGGCTCCTCGCCCTCGGGGACGGGCTCGCGCTCGAGGCGCTCGCGGGCCCAGACGACGACGTGGCCGTTGCCGCGGTCGAGCTCGACCCGGGCGTTCGGCCGGGCGCCCTCGGTGCGCTGGTAGGCGAGCAGCAGGGCCTGCTCGATCGCCTGCACGACGACGTCGAGCGACAGCTCCTTCTCGCGCTCCAGGGCGCGCAGGGCGTTCATGTCGATGTCCATGTCAGGCCTCCTCTTCCTTGCGGTTGAACTCGACCTGGACGCGGGCGCGCCGCACGTCGGCGTAGGCGACGCGGACGGCCTGGCCCTCGACGTCGAGGTCGGCGCCGTCGTCGTCGGCGGCGGTGATGCGGCCCTCGATCGCCTGGGTGCCCGACTCGTCGTCGAACGTCACGGCGACCAGGCGCTTGACGTTGCGGCGCCAGTGCTTGGGCTCCTCGAGGGGCTTGTCGACGCCGCGGGAGCTGACCTCGAGCGTGTAGGCCTGCGAGCCCATCGCGGAGTCGTCCTCGTCGAGGTTGCGGGTGATCGCGCGCGTGGCCCGGGCCACCTGGTCGAGCGTCAGTCCGTCGTCGGAGTCGAGGACGACGCGCACGACGCGACGCTTGCCGGCAGGGGTGATCTCGACCGAGTCGACGTCGAGCCCGAGGGGGGTCACGCTCTGGTCGAGCAGCTCGGCCAGGGCGGCGGGGATGGAGTGTCCGGTCACGGTCGGTGCGCCTCGCGATCTGGAGTTGTGGCGTTTCTCGCTGCGGTTCACGTCCAGGGTGCCGGACGTCCCGGACAGCGTATACGCAGCCGGTGACGCCCCCGACCGCGCCGAACGCCTCCGGTAGCGTCGTCCCGTGCCCCTCGCCAGCCCGCTCCCCCGACGCGCCCTGGTGCGTCTCGCGGTCCTGGGGTCCGGCGTCGTCGCGCTGGCCGGGTGCGGCGCGCTCGACCGCGTCCCCCGACCGGCACCGCGACGCCGCGAGGACGACGCCGACGAGACGCTGGTGGCCGCCGCGCTCGCCGACCAGCAGCGCGTCCTGGCCGTCGCGGTCGCGACCCGCAGCGTCCACCCGGCCCTCGCCGCCACGCTCGACCCGGTGGTCGAGCACCACCGCACCCACGTCACGGTGCTCGGCGGCTCCCCGGACGACGCGAGCACGCCGTCCCCGACAGCCTCGACCAGCCCGTCGGCGACGGCGTCACCGAACCTGCCGACGATCTCCGCCGACCCCGCGGTGGCGCTCTCCGAGCTGGGCGCCGCCGAGCGGGCCGCCGGCGAGGCCCGCGGGTCGAACTCGACCGCCGCCGCCTCCGGCGACCTCGCCCGCGTGCTCGCCGCGATGGCCGCCGGCCAGGCCCAGCACGTCGTCGTCCTCGCCGCGGCCGCCGCCTCGCTCGGGGACGGCTCGTGAGGGCCGCGGCCGCCGACGACGGTCTCGTCGACGCGTGGCAGGAGGCGCTCGCCGCCGAGCACGCGGCGGTCTACGCCTACGGCGTGGTGGCGGGCCGCCTGGACCGCGACACCCCGCCCCAGGTGCGGGCCACCGCGTCCTACCGCGCGCACCTCGAGCGCCGGGACGTGGTCGCCGCGCGCATCGCCGCCGCCGACGCCGTCCCGGTGCAGGCCGAGCCCGCCTACGAGCTGCCCGGGAGGATCACGGACGCGGCGTCCGCACGGCCCGTGGCCCAGCAGGTCGAGGACCGGTGCGCCGTCGTGCACGCGGCCGTCGTGGCCGCTGCCGAGGACGACCGGCGCACCGAGGCGCTCGGGTGGCTCACCGACTGCGCCACCCGCCTGCTCGCCTGGGGCGGGTCGGCCTCGGCGCTCCCCGGCTACGAGCGGCCCTGACGGCGAAACCCGGTGGCGTCGCCCCGGCAGCCCCGGCAGGCTGACGCCATGCCCTGGCCGCCGAGACGCTTCCCCGACGACGTCCCCACGCTGACCCGCGGCGACGTCACCCTGCGCGCTCACCGGCTCGAGGACGCCGACGCCGTCGTCGAGCAGTGCACCGACCCCGACTCGGTGCGCTGGACCACCGTCCCGCTCGGGTACGACCGCGCGATGGCGCTCGACTGGATCGGTGACGGCGTCGGCAGCGGCTGGCGCGACGGCACCGAGCACCTGTTCGCGATCGAGGCGACGCACCCCGACGGCGTCCGCCGGTTCTCCGGGTCGCTGTCCCTGCGCGACGAGGGCGACGGCCGCGCCGAGGTGGCGTTCGGCCTGCACCCGGCCGTCCGGGGGCAGGGCGTGATGGCGACGGCTCTCGACCTGCTGCTCGCCCACGGCTTCGACGACCTCGACCTGCAGACCGTCGTCTGGTGGGCCGAGGTGGGCAACGCCGCCTCGCGCAAGGTCGCGTGGCGGGCCGGCTTCACGTTCGGCGGCATGATGCGGCGCTGGCTCGTCCACCGCGGCTCGATGGTCGACGCGTGGGTGGCCACGCTGCACCGCGACGACCCCCGCACGCCGCCCACGCCCTGGTTCCAGGCGCCCGACCTGCTCACCGAGCGCCTCCACCTGCGTCCGCTGGGGCCCGGCGACGTCGACCGCGTGGTCGAGGGCTGCGGAGACCCCCGGACGCAGCACTGGCTGGACTTCCTGCCCTCGCCCTACACACGCCAGGACGCCGTGGAGTACGTCCACACCACCCAGGCGCAGGGCTGCAGCGGGACCGGACCGACCTGGGCCGTCACGCGCCAGGACGACGACCTGCTGCTGGCGGCCGTCGGCATCCCGAGGGTCGGGCGGCACAGCGCCGAGATCGGCTACTGGACCCACCCCGACGCCCGCGGGACGGGCGTGATGACCGAGGCCGTGGCGGCGGTCTCGGCCTGGGCGCTGAGCGACGCCGGGCTGGGTGGGCTGGGCAAGCGGCGCGTCCACGTCAAGGTGGCCGACGGCAACAGCGCGTCGCGACGCGTCGCCGAGGCCAACGGGTTCGTCCTCTGCGGCCGCGAGACCGCGGCGGAGACGGCGCGCGACGGCACGGTCGTCGACATGCTGCTGCTCGAACGGGTCGCCGACCCTCGGTGACGGCCCCCCGATCTCCTAGGGTGGTGGGCATGTCGAGCGACCACGACCCCCGTCGAGGCCTGCGAGCGAGCGACGCCGACCGCGAGGCCGTCGTCGAGATCCTGCGCGACGCGGCCGGCGAGGGACGGCTGTCGTTCGAGGAGATGGACGAGCGGCAGGACGCCGCCTACGCCGCCCGCACCTACGCCGAGCTCGAGCCGCTCGTCGCCGACCTGCCCGACGCGGAGCTCCCGTGGGCCGACGCGCCGCGCGCGATGGTGCCGCTCGCACCCCGCGACGAGCCGCTGGTGCTGACCGCCGGCGGCACCAACCAGGCGCGCCGCGGACGCTGGGCCGTCCCGGCGCGCGTGGTGCTCAACCCGCAGGTCTCCTCGATCGTGCTCGACTTCCGGCACGCCACCTGTCCGCACCGCGTGGTCGCCGTCGAGGTGCACGGAGGCGTCGGCAACGTCACCCTCGTCGTCCCCGACGGGTGGGGCGTCGACACCGACCAGCTGCGCTCGTCGTGGGGCACCGTGCGCAACAAGCGTCAGCAGACCGCCGAGCGCAGCTCCCCCACGCTCGTCGTCTCCGGCGGCATCGGCATGGGGACGTTCCGCGCCCGCGGCGCGCTGTTCTACGAGCGGCTCGGCGACTCCGGCGAGGTCTGAGCCAGCTGCGCGACCACGTCGGCCAGTGGCACGTCGGCCCGCTCGCCGCTGCGGCGGTCCTTGACCTCGACCACGCCGTCGACGAGGCCGCGGCCCACGACGACGATCGTCGGGACGCCGATCAGCTCGGCGTCCTTGAACTTCACGCCGGGCGAGACCTTGCGACGGTCGTCGTAGAGCACCGTGACGCCCGCGGCCTCGAGGTCACCGGCCAGGGTCTCGGCGGCGTCGAAGATCGCGTCGTCCTTGCCCGTGGCCACGAGGTGCACGTGGGCGGGTGCGATCTCGCGGGGCCAGATGATGCCGGACTCGTCGTGCGAGTTCTCCACGATCGCGGCGACGGCGCGCGAGACGCCGACCCCGTAGGAGCCCATCGTCACGGTGACGAGCTTGCCGTTCTCGTCCAGCACCTTGAGGTCGAGCGCCTCGGCGAAGCGGCGGCCGAGCTGGAAGATGTGCCCCATCTCGATGCCGCGCGCGAGCTCGAGCGGCCCGGAGCCGTCGGGGGCGGGGTCGCCCTCGCGGATCCCGGCGGCCTCGATGACGCCGTCGGCGGTGAAGTCGCGGCCCGCGACGAGGTCGATCACGTGCGACCCGGCGACGTCGGCACCGGTGACCCAGCGGGTGCCCTCGACGACGCGGGGGTCGAGCAGGTACCGGATGCCCGAGGCGTTGTCCGTCCCGAGCGCGCCGGGCCCGATGTAGCCCTTGACGAGCGCGGGGTTCGCGGCGAAGTCGGCCTCGGTGAACGCCTCCACCTCGGCGGGCTCCACCTGCGCGCCCAGGCGCTTCTCGTCGACCTCGCGGTCGCCGGGCAGGCCGATCGCGACGGGCTCGCGGGTGCCGTCGGGGTGACGCAGCACCACGACGACGTTCTTCAGGGTGTCGGCGGCCGTCCAGGGGCGGTCGTCGCGCGGGAACGCGTCGTTGAGGTGGTCGACGAGGGTGTCGATCGTGGGCGTGTCGGGCGTCTGCTCGGCGTGGGCCGCGGGCGCGTCGTCGTAGGGCACCGCGTCGGGCACGGGCACCCGAACGGCCTCGACGTTGGCCGCGTAGCCGCCGGGGCTCCGGACGTAGGTGTCCTCGCCGTTCTCGGCGATCGCGAGGAACTCCTCGCTGGCCGATCCGCCCATCGCGCCCGACATCGCCGAGACGATGACGTAGTCCAGGCCGAGGCGCTCGAAGATCCTGATGTAGGCCTCGCGGTGCGCCTGGTAGGACACCAGGAACTGCTCGTCGGTGACGTCGAAGGAGTAGGAGTCCTTCATCACGAACTCGCGCCCGCGCAGGATGCCCGCGCGGGGACGCGACTCGTCGCGGTACTTGGTCTGGATCTGGTACAGCATCACCGGCAGGTCCTTGTACGAGGTGTACAGGTCCTTGACCAGGAGCGTGAACATCTCCTCGTGCGTGGGGCCGAGCAGGTAGTCGTTGCCCTTGCGGTCCTTGAGCCGGAAGATGTTGTCGCCGTAGTCGGCCCAGCGGTTCGACGCCTCGTAGGGCTCGCGGGGCAGCAGCGCCGGGAAGTGCACCTCCTGCGCGCCGATGGCCTCCATCTCCTCGCGGACGATGCGCTCGACGTTGCGCAGCACGGTCCAGCCGAGCGGCAGCCAGGAGTAGATGCCGGGGGCGGCGCGGCGGACGTAGCCGGCACGCACGAGCAGGCGGTGGCTCGGGACCTCGGCGTCCGCGGGGTCGTCGCGCAGCGTGCGCACGAACAGGCGGGACATGCGGGTGACCATGGGGGTCCTCACTCGCCCTGACGGGCGGCCTTGAGAGCGGTGGTGATCAGGGGCACCTGGAGCGGCAGCCGGGCCAGGGTGCCGAGCCGCCAGGTGCGGGTGGCGCGGGTGCTGCGGTGCGCGGTGACGGCCATCTGGACGTTGCCCGGGAACACGCCGGCCATGAGCGCCGCGGTGGCGTACCCACCGACCCGGCGGGTGCGCGGGTGGAGCAGCGCGGCGGCGCACGCCAGCTCGGCGACGCCCGACGCGTGCACGACCGTCCGCGGCGAGCCCGGCAGGCCGCGCGGGATCATCGGCTCGAAGATCGCCGGGCGCGCGAGGTGGCCGACGCCCGCGACGGCGAGGATCGCCGTGAGGGCCTTGACGTCGAGGCTGGTCGTGGTGGGCACGGATGGACCCTACCGGTCACCCGTGGCCACCCCGTCGAGGTACAGCCACCGGCCGTCCTCGCGGACGAAGCGGCTCCGCTCCTGCTGCTGTCCCCGGCCCTCGGGCCCGCGGTGGAAGGCGCGGAACTCGACCACGCCGTCGGTGTCGAACGGCCCGCCGGCGCTCGTCGCCAGCACGTCGAGGCGGTACCAGCGGCGGTCGGCGTCCAGCTCGATCGACGGCGGACGCGTGCTGGGGTGCCAGGTCGCCAGCAGGTAGTCGGGGTCCCCGATCGCGAACGCGCTGAACCGCGAGCGCATCAGCTGCTCGGCGGTCTGCGCGACCGCCTCGCCGCGGTGCAGGCGCCCGCAGCAGTCGTCGTGCGGCAGGCCCGACAGGCACGGGCACCGCGACGTCATGGTCAGAACAGGATCGACGCGAACGTCGCGACCTGGCGGAAGCCGACGCGGGCGTACGACCGGCGGGCGGCGGTGTTGTGGTCGTTGACGTAGAGCGTGACGGTGGGCGCGATCGTGCGCATCGCCTCGACGACGACGGCGGCCATGCCCGACTCCGACAGCCCCTCGCCCCGACGGGACGGGTCGATCCAGACGCCCTGGATGTGGCAACCGGCCTCGGTGGCCGCGGTGACCTCGGCCTTGAACACCACGCGCTCGTCCTCGATGATCGCGAACGCCCAGCCCTTGGAGATCAGCTGCGCCACGCGGGCGCGGTAGCTGTGCCGACCGGGCGCCTCGGGGCTCTCGCCGATCTCCTCGGTGAACATCGCGACGCTCGCCGGGTAGAGCAGGTCGAGCTCGTCGATGAGCACCCGTCGCACGCGCGGGTCGGGCGCCACCTGCGGCGGGCCGTCGATGAGCAGGAACGGCTGCTCCAGGCGCAGGGAGCGGGCCTCGCCCCAGCTGGGGCGGACGTGCTCCCACAGCGCGAGCACGTCGTCGCGCGGGCCGAGCAGCGACGACGACATGCGGGCCATCGTGGCCGCGCGGCGCCCGAACGCGTCGAGCGCGGCGGGCGTGGCCGAGACGGGCACCAGGTTGGCCGCGACGTGGCACGCGGACACCATCGTCTCGCCCTCGTAGTAGCCCCACATGTGGCCGCCGAACCACCGCGGCTCGAGCCGGGTGGTGGCGAGCCGGTGGTCGACGAAGACGTTCACGATCGGGTCCTGCCGGACCACCCGCGACAGCTCGGGCAGGTCGGCGGGACCGAGCGTGCGCACGCCGTCTCGCGTCTCGAGCACCGTCGACCTCCCCTGTCGGGACGAGCCTACCGGCGAGCGGCGCTCCCGGACGACCGCGCCCGGGAGCGGGCCGGCTAGGAGATCTTGACCTCGGCCGAGGCGCCCTCGACGGGCTCCATGTCCTCGGCGATGCGCATGGCCTCCTCGATCAGGGTCTCGACGATCTGCGACTCGGGAACGGTCTTGATCACCTCGCCCTTGACGAAGATCTGGCCCTTGCCGTTGCCGGAGGCGACACCGAGGTCGGCCTCGCGCGCCTCGCCGGGACCGTTGACGACGCAGCCCATGACGGCCACGCGCAGCGGGACCTCCATGCCCTCGAGGCCGGCGGTGACCTCCTCGGCGAGCTTGTAGACGTCGACCTGCGCGCGCCCGCAGGAGGGGCAGGAGACGATCTCGAGCTTGCGGGGGCGCAGGTTGAGCGACTGCAGGATCTGGATGCCGACCTTGACCTCCTCGACGGGAGGGGCCGACAGCGAGACGCGGATGGTGTCGCCGATCCCCTTGCCGAGCAGGTAGCCGAACGCGGTGGCGCTCTTGATCGTGCCCTGGAACGCCGGGCCGGCCTCGGTGACGCCGAGGTGCAGCGGCCAGTCGCCGCGCTCGGAGAGCATCTCGTACGCGGTGGCCATGATCACCGGGTCGTTGTGCTTGACCGAGATCTTGAAGTCGTGGAAGCCGTGCTCCTCGAACAGGGACGCCTCCCACATCGCCGACTCGACGAGCGCCTCGGGCGTCGCGCGCCCGTACTTCTCGAGCAGGCGCCGGTCGAGCGAGCCGGCGTTGACGCCGATGCGGATCGAGGTGCCGCGGTCGGCGGCCGCCTGGGCGATCTGCTTGACCTGGTCGTCGAACTTGCGGATGTTGCCGGGGTTGACCCGGACGGCCGCGCAGCCCGCGTCGATCGCGGCGTAGACGTACTTGGGCTGGAAGTGGATGTCGGCGATCACCGGGATGTTGGACTTGCGCGCGATGTCGGGCAGCGCGTCGGCGTCGTCCTGGCTCGGGCACGCGACGCGCACGATGTCGCAGCCCGACGCGGTGAGCTCGGCGATCTGCTGCAGGGTCGAGTTGACGTCGGAGGTCAGCGTCGTGGTCATCGACTGCACCGAGACGGGGGCGTCGCCACCGACCTCGACCGTGCCGACACGGATCTTGCGGGTCTTCTTGCGCGGCGCCAGCGTGGCGGGCGGCGGAGCAGGCATTCCCAGGTCGACGCTCATCGGCGTGTTCGGGTCCCTTCGAGTCGGTTCGGGTGCGGCGTCAGGTCAGTCGCAACGGGTTCACGATGTCGACGTAGATCAGCAGGACGCCCATCACCAACAGTACGGCGCCCACCGCGTAGGCCACCGGGAGCGCCTTGCCGACGTCCACCGGACGTGGCTCGGGTCGCTTGAAGACCTTGGCGAAGGCCCGCTTCACGCCCTCCCACAGCGCGCCGACGATGTGCCCGCCGTCGAGCGGCAGCAGCGGGATGAAGTTGAAGAGCGCCAGGAACAGGTTGAGCGAGGCCAGCAGGCTGATGACGAAGGCCACCTTCTCCTTGACCGCCGCCTGGTCGTCCGAGGCGACCTCGCCGGCGATCCGGCCGGCGCCGACCACGCTGATCGGGCTGTTCGCCTCGCGCTCGCCGCCCACGGCGGCCTTGGCGACGTCGACCATGCGCTGGGGCAGGTGCAGGATCGCCTCGCCGGTCGCGACGGTGACCGAGCCCATCTGGTCGAGGGTGTACCCGACCCCGTGACGCACGTAGACCTGCGTGGGCTCCACGCCGAGGAACCCGACGTCCTCGATCCGGTCGGGGTCGATCTCGCCGGACGCGCTCATGGCCTGGCGCGGGATGACCTGCGTGCTGACGTCGCGGGTGATGCTCTGGCCGTCGCGCTCGTAGGTGATGGGGACGGTGTTGGAGCCGTTGTCGCGGATCAGCTGCGTCAGCTGGGGCCAGCTGGAGACCTGGCGACCGTCGAACGCGGTGATGGTGTCGCCCGCCCGGAGGCCGGCGGCCGCCGCGGGCGCGGCGGGGTCGGACGCCTTGCAGGCGCGTCCGGCCTCGGTGTCGGCGATGACGCAGCGCGACACGGCGTTCACCTGGGTGGTGGGCGTGATCGCCCCGATCGTGGCGAACATCAGCAGGAAGAGCACGAACGCGATGACGACGTTGACCATCGGCCCGCCGGCCATGACGATCAGCTTCTTCCACCAGGGCAGCCGGTAGAACATGCGCGGCGCGTCCTCGGGCCGGACGTCCTCGTACTCGGCGCTGCGGGCGTCGGCGATCAGCTGGGTGAACAGTCCGGTGTTGGACTTGCGGACGTGGGTCTCGTCCTCGCCCGGCTCGGGCGGCAGCATGCCGACCAGCTTGACGAAGCCGCCGAGCGGGAAGGCCTTGAAGCCGTACTCGGTCTCGCCGCGGCGGACCGACCAGACGGTCTTGCCGAAGCCCACGAAGTACTGGGTGACCTTGACGCCGAACTTCTTGGCCGGGTACATGTGCCCGACCTCGTGCAGCGCGATCGAGACGACGATCCCGACGGCCACGGCGAGGACGCCGAGGGTGTAGAGCAGCACCGTCACCGCTGGTCCTCCTGGAGCTCTGTGATCTCACCGGCCCGTGCGCGAGCCCAGGCGTCCGCGGACAGCACGTCGTGCACCGTCAGCGCCGAGGACGAGCGTACGTCGTCGCCCTGAAGGTGCTCTGAGAGAACGTCGGCCACCACGTCCATCATCGCCGGGAACGACAGGTGCCCGTCGCGGAACGCCTGGACGCAGACCTCGTTGGCGGCGTTGTAGACCGCCGGTGCGGTGCGACCGTGCTCGCCGGCCCGACGGGCGAGCGCGACGGCGGGGAACGCCGTCTCGTCGAGGGGCGCGAAGTCCCACGAGGTCGGCCGGGACCAGTCGCACGGGCGCGAGGCGCCCGGCAGCCGCTCGGGCCAGGCCAGGCCGAGCCCGATGGGCAGCTTCATGTCGGGCGGCGAGGCCTGCACCATCGTCGAGCCGTCCACCATCTCGACCATCGAGTGCACCGTCGACGTGGGGTGGACGACGACGTCGATGCGGTCGAAGCCGATGTCGAAGAGCAGGTGCGCCTCGATCACCTCCAGGCCCTTGTTGACCAGGCTGGCGGAGTTGATCGTGATGACGGGCCCCATGTCCCACGTGGGGTGGTTCATCGCGTCCGCGACGGTGACGTCCTCCATCTCGGCGCGCGTGCGTCCGCGGAACGGGCCGCCGCTGGCGGTGACCACCAGGCGCGCGACGTCCTCGGGGCGCTCGCCGCGCATCGCCTGGGCCAGGGCGGAGTGCTCGGAGTCGACGGGCGCCATCTGCCCCGGACGCGCGGCGGCGGTGACCACCGGCCCGCCGACGATCAGGGACTCCTTGTTCGCCAGTGCCAGCAGGGTGCCGGCCTCGAGCGCGGCCAGCGTGGGCAGCAGGCCGACCGAGCCGGTGATCGCGTTGAGCACCACGTCGCACCGCAGGGCCGCGACGTCGGTGGCGGCGTCGGGGCCGGCGACGATGCGCGGCAGCCGGGCGTCGCCGGTGGCGTACCCGCGGCGCTGCACCTCGGCGTACAGCGCGAGCTGCACGTCCTGCACGGCGCTGGCGCGGGCGACGGCCAGCACCGGCACGTCGTGCTCGAGCACCTGCCGGGCGATCAGCTGCGGGTCGCTGCCCCCGGCGGCGAGGCCCACGACGCGGAACCGGTCGGGGTTGTCGCGCACGAGCTCCAGCGCCTGGGTGCCGATGGACCCCGTGGAGCCGAGGATGACGACGTCGCGACGTGCGGGTGAGGGCATGGGAGCAGTGTCCCAGCCCGGCCCCGGACGCGGCTCGACGCTCCGGCCCACCCCCGTGAGGGGCCGGAGCATCGAGACGATGGGGGCCTACTTGACCTCGGAGCGCAGGAGCGTCCAGACGCCGACGACCATCGGCAGCACGATCCAGATCGCGCTCGCGGTGGCCAGCTGGGCCCAGTTCTCCCCGGTCATGCTGGCGTCGAACAGCGGGGTCTGCGCCCGGTTCAGCTCGACCCAGGGCCAGATGTCGCTGAACCACTGCTGGAACGCGGCGAGCGCGCCGAACAGGCTGGAGACCACGAAGATGTAGGCGTAGTAAATGACGATCGCCGCGGCCGAGTTGCGCAGCACCGTGGCGAACGCGAAGGCGCACAGCAGCCCGAGCACCTGGACGAGCAGCCAGCCGGCCGCGCCGTCGAACCCGAGGTTCCAGGTGGGGTCGACGCCGTTGACGGCGGCGCCCACCACGGTGGCGACGGCGGCCAGACCGATCGCGATGACGATGGTCACCAGGCCGGTGAGCAGCACGGCGAGCAGCTTGGCCACGACCGTGCGGCCGCGTCGCGGCTCGAGCGTGAACGTGACCAGGCCCGTGCGCTGGCTCCACTCGCTGGTGACCGAGAGGATCGCGACCACCGGGAGCAGCACGCTGAGCGGCGAGCCGATCGCGGTGATGAACGTCTGGTGCGTCATCTGGGCGTCGCCCGCCACCAGGATGACGATGACGGTGGCGGCGACCGAGATCGCGAGGACCGCGATCAGCAGCCACAGCCCGGCCCGGGTGTCGGCGAGCTTGCGGAGCTCGACCTTCACCAGGCGCGACAGCGGG